>JASFPE010000663.1:0-3002 GCA_050116155.1 Desulfobacterales bacterium | reverse complement strand
GATCATCACGCTTTTCATATCCGTACCCATTTTTCTGGTTTTTGGCCTTTCCGGCAGTTTGGTGGTGGTCAATGCCCTGAATCTTCCCTGGAGTGTACTCACCCAAGTCACGTTTGACTCCATCAGTAAATATATCTTGCTGGCCATTCCGCTGTTTATTTTTTCAGGGATGATTATGGTTGAAGGCGGCATGGCCCGTCGCCTGGTCGATGTTTTCACCAACGCTGTCGGCCATTGGCGTGGAGGGCTGGGCATCGCCATGGTGTTAACCATGGGGTTTTTTGGCGCGCTGTGTGGCTCAATTCTGGCAGCCATTGTGGCCGTCGGAACCATCATGGTGCCGGTTATGGTAGAAAAGGGCTATCCACGCGCGTTTGTCGCTGCCCTGGCTGCCTGCTCGGGCTTTTTAGATGCCCTGATCCCGCCCAGCAATGGCGCCATTATCTATTGCGCCATAACCGGTGAAAACGTCGCCGCGGCATTTGCCGCCGGGGTTGTGCCCGGCTTTGTATTCGGCGGACTTCTGATCCTGGTGGTCCTTTGGAAATGCCGTCACATGGAAAAGACACCCCGGGCCGGCTGGCGGAAGTTCATTCAAAGTGTTGGCTCGGCCTGGGCGGCGTTGATGACCCCGGTGATCATCCTTGGCGGCATTTATTCCGGGCTGCTGACACCCACCGAGTCCGCGGCGGTGGCAGGCATCTGGGCCATCGTTGTGGGATTCGGCATATATCGAGAGCTGAATTTTACCGGCCTGTGGTCCGCGCTAAAAGCCACCGCCATCACCACATCGATGATTTTTGCAATCATTGCGATGGCCTCGTTTTTATCGATAGCACTCACCTATACGCGGTTTCCCCATAAATTAATCGAAGCGGTTATCGGTCTGGGTGTAACGCCGGTTCTGTTCATGATGGCGTGTGCGGTCATTGTTCTGATTTTAGGTACGTTTATCGAGGTGGTGCCGATCATGTACCTGACGCTGCCCATTTTCGCACCGATAGCGATGGCATTGAAGATCGATCTTCTTCATCTAATGATTGTCTTCACTGCATTTGTGGGTCTGGGATTGCTCACCCCTCCGGTTTGTGTGGGGGCTTACACCGCAGCAGCGATTGCCGAGGAAGCTTCCCATAGGGTTATCAGGGCCATATTCCCGTTATTCTTTCTAGTTGGAATTGTTTACGGTTTGATCATTATCTTTTTCCCGGATTTGGCGACCTGGCTGCCCAGCCATGTTTAAAAGGAGATATTCAGCAATGGATCACTCAGAAAAAATGAAACTTTTCAACAAAAAGAGAGACCACCAGCTTGGCATGGGCGGTAGGCAGAAGCTTGAATCACGAAATAAGGCTGGCAAACTGAATGTTCGAGAGCGCATCGACTATTTTATTGATCCGGGAACATTTCAGGAAATAGGGCTTTTTTCTCATTCGGCGATTCCGGAAATGGCCGAGCAGACACCCACGGATGGTAAAATCATCGGTTGCGGAAAGGTAAATGGCAGGATGAACGGGGTGGTGGCCAATGATATGACGATACTGGGGGCCTCCAGCTCCGCGACGAATATGAAAAAAATTGAGTATATGCGAGCTCTCAGTTGTGACAAGGGCCTACCCCTGGTGTTTCTGGCAGAGTCAACCGGAGCTCGCATGCCGGACTGTATGGGGGCTGCGGGTATGGCCTTAGGGGGCCAGAATACGGCTCAATATCGAAGACTTCGAGAGTCTCCCTGGATTTCGGTTTTACTGGGACCCAGCTATGGCAGCTCCTCCTGGTATTCGGCGATGTCGGATATCAGTGTGATGTTGAAAGGGGCCGTCATGGCGGTGTCCAGCCCAAAAGTCACTCAAATCGCAACCGGCGAAGACACCCCTTCTGAGGAATTAGGGGGCTGGGAGTTGCACGCCGAAAAAACCGGCCTGGTGGATGCGGTTGGTGAAACCGAAGCGGAGTGTATGGATCTAGCTAAAAAATTCATGAGCTACCTGCCCTCTCATTCAGGTGAGCTGCCACCTTCCCTAACGCCCAAAGATATTTCAGACCGGCAGGCCAATAAAATCCTCGATTTTCTCCCGGAGCAATCAAACCGAACCTACGATATCCGAAAGATTGCCAGAGCAATCGTAGATGACGCCGAAATTCTTGAGTTGAAACCCAATTATGCGCGTCCGTGTGTGACGGCCTTTGCCCGTCTCGATGGCCATGCCATCGGGGTAATTGCCAACAATCCCATATACGGCGCCGGGGCACTCACCGCCGATTGCTGTGATAAGATTACCAGCTTCTTGGTCCTATGCGATGCTTTCAACTTACCTATTCTCACGCTGGTCGACACACCGGGCTTTTTAATTGGAAAAGAGGGGGAACAGAAAAAAATTACCGGGAAAATTATCAACTGGATGAACGCGCTGTCGCTGGTCACCGTACCGAAACTGACGGTGGTCATTCGTAAAATTTATGGCCAGGCCTATCTCAATATGGGCGGCGGTAAGTACTCCGATGTTTTTGTGGCCTGGCCCACAGCGGAAATAAGCTTTATGGACCCAGCGCCCGGCATCAATGTGGTATTTAATCTCAAAAAAGAAGACGATCCGGAAAAATTTGAAAAATTGTTGGATGAAATGGCCAAAAATACGGAACCCTGGGATGCAGCCGGGATTTTTGGTGTAAATGAAATCATCGATCCGGCCCATACCCGCAATTTCTTGATTCAAATGCTGCAATTGCACCTGAACCGCAGGAATGGCGGCCTGGGTCAGCATCTGCTGCAGTCCTGGCCAACATCATTCTGAAACCACTTCTGCCAGTTATATTAAAAAGTAGAACCTATCTTTAAAATGTGGCTAAGGGTTCAGGGCAAGGCGCAATATCCAGGTTTGCCGGTTTGCCTGTTGCCAGTTGAGCCAGTTCAAAAAAGGAATGCTGTCTTATTTTTTAGTTTAACCGCCAACGGGCTAAACCTTGTAAAATATGAGCATTTTGAGCCGACCCGCAACACC
>JASFPE010000662.1:0-3003 GCA_050116155.1 Desulfobacterales bacterium | reverse complement strand
TTCCAGTGGCCCTTGCCCTGAACGAACTGCATGGGGCCGATCACGCCGATTTTAATGGTTTTGGCCCCCCAGGCAGGAAAGCAGACGGTCATTACGAGAAACATCGCGATGATAATGACCGAAAAAAATGTAAATTTTTTCATGAGACCCTCCTTTCGGTTTGCGTTAGGTCGTTTATGCCAGATAAACCTCAAACATGGCACAGTAAATCCAAAATCCATGTCATTCCATCGTTTGAACCAGTTGATTATTGCATATTAAAAATTTTTAAATACTAATCTATTACGTTATAATTTAGGCTTAGTATACTATATTTATTAAGATTTATTTTGTATTTTTTTTTGGTAAATAAATTAAAAGGATATTGGGGAGGGGGTAGTATCGGAAATTGAATGTTGTTTAAAATCAATTCTGTCTCCAGTACGATCAGATCGAAATTGCGTGAGTGAGAAGTTTCAATTTTCAGCACTTTCCAGGCATTTCCACCATAAATTGATACCATATCGAAATATATGTCAAGTTAAAATTAAATAAGGGGGATCGGGGTGTTTTTCCGTCATGCCTGCGCAGGCGGGCATCCAGCTTTGTCAGCAAAGCATTTCTAGATTCCCGCCTGCGCGCATATGCGTCAACTTAAGCACCGCGACCACCGCAGGTCGGGCATAAATCCGCCTCTGGCGGATCCAGCAACGCCCCAATTCCGCCAAAAGTCCTCCCCCTTGACGGGGGAGGGTTTGGGTGGGGGTGATCACCCTCCCCTCAATCCCCTCCCATCAAGGGAGGGGAAATGGGTTGTTGGATCCTCCTCTGGCGGATAAAGCCCGCCCCTATGATAATCTCGTCACTTAAGTTGACGCGCATGCGCCTGCGCGGGAATGACGGACTTTGAATGAGAAAACTCCCCGACATCTGAAATTAAATAAAGGTACGGCAATGAAGGAAGGACATAATGGTGTGGCTAACCGATATCTCCGGCGTTTATAATCTAACCGGAGACATAGGGAAGCGGCCAGATCTTGAAGTAATCCCGGATGCGTATCCACATGCCGACCAGACCCTCGGGCTCCACGATGATGAATAAAATGATCAGTCCACCGAAGATGAACTCTTTCAAGGGGCCCAACAAGATAGTGAAATTGGGGTCATAGACATTGGCAATATAGCTGACAATCAGATCCAACAGCACGGGGACAAGCGTAATAAAGATAACGCCCAAGACCGTCCCCACCAGTCTTCCCAGTCCGCCGACCAATACCATGGCTAAAAATATGATGGAATGCAAAAAGGTATAGTCTTCCGGGATGGCCGTCCTAAGTAGTCCGGCAAACAAAGCCCCGGCAATCCCGGCATAAAACGCGCTAATTGAAAAAGACAGCAGCTTGTAAGGAAAGATGGGTATGCCGATAATTTCGGCGGAAACATCGTTGTCTCGGATGGCAATAAAAGCGCGGCCGATCTTGGTGCGTGTAATATTTTTGGCTCCCCACATCAGAAAAATAGTTAGAATAAAGAGCAATATAAAAAAAGCTTGGTTTTTTTCAAGCGAGATTCCAAACACATGCGGTGCGGGAAGCTCAATGCCCCGTATACCGCGTGTAACTCCCTCCCAATGTATAATGACGTAATCGATCACGAACTGAAATGCCAGCGTGGCGACCATTAAATAAAAGCCCTTGATGCGAAGGGAGGGAAAACCGACGATGATACCTAAAAAGGCGGCTACCAGACCGGCACCAAGTATTGAAAGTATGAACGGACACCCCCAATTTGTCACCAGCAGGGCTGAAGTATACGCCCCTACGCCCATAAAAGCCGCATGGCCGAGGGACAGCAGCCCGGTAAATCCGACTAAAAGTTGAAGACCGATAGCAGCGATAAGGTTGATCAAGATCAGGTTCATGATAAAATAGTGGTATTCATTGGCCCCGATGCCGGCCATTGACCCGAAATTCATCAGCGTCACAAGAATCAATAAAATGACAAACCATGTGCGCATGAAGCGGGTGCGAAAGATGCGCTCATCTTCGTGATAGCCGAATACGGCCGTAGACGAAAAATAGTCATTGTAGATCTCCGATAGCGTCCTCACTGCAATACCTCCTCTATGGCAACCGTCCCCCTAAAGGTTGAGATGCGGCCGTCTTCATAGCGTATTTCGATGTCCAGATCATGGTCTTTCTTGGATTGGTAAAGATCCTCGATTAACTCCTGATATCTCTCATTGACAAATTTACGTCTCACCTTTCTGGTGCGCGTTAATTCGCCGTCATCGGGGTGAAGCGGTTTAAGAAGTATGGCGAAACGCTTTATCCGAATGTTTTCCGGAAAGCGTTTATTTATTTTTTGGATCTCCGCTTGCACAAGCTCATATACTTCACGCCGCTGGGAGAGATCCTGGAAAGTGGTAAAGGAGATGCCTCTTTTTTTGGCCCAATTCCCGACGTTTTCAAGATCGATGCTCACGATGGCCGTCACATAAGCTCTGTCCCCGCCGCTGACCATGGCCTCATTAATATAGGCGCTGAATTTCAGACGCGTCTCCAAGTCTTGTGGTGCAAATCGGGTACCGTCTTCCAGAATCATTATATCTTTGGCCCGATCGAAGACATACAGGTGTCCGTCCTCTCCGAAATACCCGGCATCACCGGTTCGCAGGAAGCCATCCGCTGTATAACCTTCCCGCGTGGCTTTTTCATTTTTATAATAGCCCAGATGGGTGTTTTTTCCCCGGACAAGAATCTCTCCATCTTCGGCTAGCTTTACCTCAACATCAGGGATGGGCACACCGACAGTTTCGGGTCTGACGTCGTCTCCTTGGTGTGTGGTGGCAATTCCGCAGCATTCGGATTGACCGAAAACCTGCCGCAGATCGAGGCCAAGGGTCTTGAAATATTTAAATACTTCCGGCGAAATAGCGCCACCGCCGGTAATGGCCACTTTCACCCGCCCCAGACCGACTTTGTTTTTCAGCGGCCGCAGGACGAGAAAATCGAGAATACGGTA
>JASFPE010000661.1:0-3007 GCA_050116155.1 Desulfobacterales bacterium | reverse complement strand
CGATCACCCGGCCGGTCGATCGTATTACGGTGCAGGGTTCGCATCGGCATACATTTGCCAATCCACATGGAATTGTGTTTGAGATCGGGTGTTTTAAAACGGTAAAAGGCTGTGGTTATGCCGGTGGTTTGACCGACGAATTCACCTGGTTTTCCGGTTACAGCTGGAGAGTCAGTTTTTGCAGCATGTGTCTGACGCATCTGGGGTGGATGTTTGTTTCAGGCGGCGGGGATGTTTTTCATGGACTAATACTCGATCGCCTGATAGAGCCTAGTTAGGCTCCGTTGGAAATTATCTCTCTTTCTCTATCCGTAAGCGGATTATACAGGGGCGATCAAGCATAGGGCATGGGGCATGGAGCAGAGGGTTAAAGATTAAAGAAAATAAAAGTCACATTTTATTGCTCTATGCGCTTTGCTCAGGGATTCTTAATTTTAGGCACTTTTATCCGCCGTATTTTTGGCGGATTAGACATTTTAGATCATTTTAGGCACTTTTTTCAATTAAAAACTTTAGACACTTTTATCCACCATAGTTTTTAGGGCGGCTTAGATCCCCTATAGGCACATTTATGTTACTGTCAAAATTTGCAAACGAGGTTTTGTCCAAAGGTCCTTCTGCGGTGCTGCCTCAGAATTTAAGCCTGCAATGGCTGGTGAAGATTCAAAAAATGGCAGACGATTTTCTGGACATCAATTTCGTGTCGAATAGCTGTGAGGATGTCGGCGATAACGTTGATCCGATTCTATCTGCCTGTGTTTCCGAAATATTGAACTATCATCAAGAGGGCACAACTGAAATTTCTGCGGATGATCTCATCAAAAAAATTACGATGTATGCAATTCACATTACGATTGAGACTACCAGAAGACAATCGGGTATCGCGGTGGATCATCCGTCACTGGAAGATATCTTCGATCTGAACCGATTGACGGAACTGAGCAATCTCTTTCCGGAAATGGAGCAATTTTTTTCCCGGGTCTGTTTGGAGGACTATCAATAGGTTCAGGGTTCAAGGGTTCAAAGGTTCAGGGTTATTCGAATTCGGAATGTGGAATGCGGAAATAAAGTCTCTGGTCTCTGGCTGCTGGTTACTGGTTGAGCATAGCGCAAAGCGCATGGCATTGAAAACATCAAGACCAATATTCTATTTTATTTTTTAAGCCAATGCGCCATGTTCTATGCTCGGGTTTTGTTGATTGCTGACACCTGAAACCTGAAACCAAACGAAATACACCTGACAACTGCCTGCGCAGCTGAAGCCGCTACGTTGTGTCGAAGGCGATCCCTGCGAAATGAATTATTGGAACGAGAGGTATTAAATGGGAGAAATAAAAAGTACGCTTGATATCGTCATGGAGAAGACGAAACATTTGAGTCTCAGCAACGAAGAACGGGATAACCAAAAAACAGCTGAGATTGAAAAAAAGATTAAAGGCCTGCTGCAAAAATTTCAGGATCAGGTACTTCAAAAAAATCGACTTGCCGCCGAGTATGAGCAGTTAAAAAAAGAGTATGACCTGCCTGACGATTCCACATTTATAAATGAAGTGTTCTTAAGACTCGATCCAGATAAAGACAATCAGCTATTATTGGCGCTATTGACGGACATGTGTGAAGCAAATACCGAAGAAATAGAGTCTGTATTAAATGATTATCAAGATGAGCTTAATTCAGCTGCTTCCTATAAAATGGTCGAGTTAAGGGAGAATCTGGCCCAAAAGCATTTTATCTCGGGATCGGCTGTTGTTCCCAATCTTGAGACCGATGCGGAATGGCAGGCCGAAGCCGCAGAACTCCGTTCGAAATTCGGCAGACTGCTGGATGAGGCCAGGAATAAGTTAGAATGTAAGTAGCATCAGGTCACTGGCCTCTGGTCCCTGGCTACTGGCTTCTGGTCGCTCTCTGCTGCGGGTCTGTGGTTTCAGGTTTCAGGTGTCGGGTGTCAGGTTAGATAATTTAGGAATTCAGGAATTCAGGAATTAATATTCGAAACTAATCCTTTTTTTAATTCCGCATTCCGCATTCCGACTTCCGACTTCGATAGTGCTTGAACCTTGTTTTTAAATCCCCAATCGAAAATCTCTGACCTATAACCTATTCCCTCTAACCTCTATTTTAAATATAATTAAACCAAAACTGTTCGATTTGTTCAAAGTTGGCTTTTACTTCTTTTGCCCCTGATACCGGATCTCCATGCCCCGACAGCAACCATTCAACATCCAGTTCAGCCAGGCGCTTGATGCTGGCTTTGAGTTTTTCGCCGTCGCCACCGGGAAGATCCGTGCGGCCGAGGCCTTCCTTAAATACCACATCCCCGGTAAACAGCACCTTTTGATCAGACCAGTACAGGCAAACCGATCCGGGTGAGTGACCCGGTGTAAGTATTACCTGCAGTTCAAGATCGTCCAGCGACAGTTCGCCTTCCTGGAGAAAAAAATCGGGTTTGATTGCATCCATATCAATTCCCAGGGCCGCACCCATCGGCCTGCCGATCGTATCTATCCATTGCCATTCGATTTCATGCAATGTAAACAGCACGTTGGATCCTTTAAACAATTGGACGGCTTCGAGGTGATCCGGATGGCCATGGGTACATATAATTAGATCAATATCCGCGATCGCCAGCCCCAAATCCTTTAACCCTTTTTCCACATGATCAAACATGGCCCGATGCCCCGGATCAATCAAAATCCGCTTCGGGCCGTCAATAAGGTAACTGTTGCAGTTGTTGGCAGTCATGGATTGCCAGATGAAGGCATGGATATTATTAACAATTTTCATGATAGTTCCTCAACTCTTTGAGATGTTCATCCTGGGTTAGTGTTCATCCAGAAATTCCGATATTTGCTCCCCTCCCCTTAATCCCCTCCCGCCAGGAGAGGTGAAATGGATTTTTCAGATGGGCACTAATCATGAATGAGGTTGTTTTTTGCTTTACCCTTCTTTCAGCTCCGCCGAATTTCCCTCCCCTGGCGGGAGGGATTAAGGGAGGGGGATAAGATGG
>JASFPE010000660.1:0-3014 GCA_050116155.1 Desulfobacterales bacterium | reverse complement strand
GTCTGAGCTTTTCAGGACGCTTAAATGTGGCCTTGAGCATGGGAACCATGCCCACGAGGGCGCCGGCAATGGTTAACGGGCCGATAATTCCAGCCGCTAGCGCCACCTCATCTCCGACTTCTTTTTTTAAGATCCTTACTGCCTTAAGCAGTTCCGGGATCCTGCCACTTGCAAGAAAATCATCAGGAAAATTTGGTGTGTCTTCAAGGTCATATGGCGGGGGTTCCTCAATTCCCGGAATCCCTTCCCTACCGTCGACGCCGCGCCCAGGCTTGTATTTGCATCCCAAAGCAACCGCCTCAAATGTTTGACAGAAAGGAACCCTTACGGCGTCAAAACCAATTACGCTATGGGCCGCCAGAGCCAACCGGGCCATGGTTTCGCCCTTCTCGTGGGCTTCAGGCCAGAACGCTTTGGCCTTATCCATCTGTTCGTAGGTAGCCGTGCTGTTTGCACAAAAACATGCGATTCTGTCGGCACTTCGATGCGCAATCACGCTAAAGATGCGTTCTTTTGAATTCACACAAGACCTTTCTGATGAGATGAAATTTTAAATTTTACTCTAGTTTGAGGAATGAATCAGCCGACAATGAGGCAAAGTATCAAACCACTCTGCGAAGTCAAGTGTCATTTGGGGCAAATTATACATCGAAGGCAGTTTGCAGCAAATCATCGAATGCTTCAATGATAGCCCGGGAAAATTCGGGATCATTAATGTGATGGGGCAACAGCTTCAGATTATTTTGATTGGCGAGGTTTTCCTGCACGACCTGTGCAAACAATTCGGGGGCCTGGGGATCCGGCAAAGGACCCTGGGGGCTATCAAATGCCGAAAATCCGTTCAGCGGAACGAGTATGCGCAAAGGGCCTTTGGATCTGTTGGCCAGCTCGGCCACGATACGTGCCATTTTCTTTATCTCTTCGTGATTGGTGCGAACCACGGTGATGGCAGCGTTATGAACATGGTAAGTTCGGCCCGGAAATTGCCTTTTTGCGGCTTCTAGAGGACCGGATACCAAAAAGTCAATGTTGCCGGGAACCAGTATCGTCGGAATACCTTTTTGGGGGGCGGCCCAACCCCGATGGGAACCGGCATCATAATCGCCGTCAAAATGGTGGTCGGCGATCTCATGCAATGAAAGATCAATTACTGCCGCAACCTCTTCCTGTTCGATCATTTCTTCCATGGCCGCGCCGCCGGAACCGACGGTGTGAAAAATGACGACTTCTTTGCCTTTACCTTCCAGCACATGGCGAACATCCTGGACACAGGCTTCGGTGGTCCCCAGCGTCGACAAAAACACCAGCGGCCGATCGAATGCAGTATCGGCGCGGACACGGCCCAGCATTCCGGCCATGGCGCCGGCACCGTTACTCAAAATTTTATGGGTGATGCGATTTAATCCGGCAAGATCGCAGACAGCATGCAGCATCAAAATATCCTTGGTACCCACAAAAGCGCGAGTGTCACGGGATGCCATGGTGGTAATCATCACTTTGGGTACGCCGACGGGAAAAGCGCGCATCACAGCGGTCCCCAGCGTCGTTCCCATCGATCCGCCCAGGCCGATGATACCGTCGATTTTATTTTCGCGCTCAAGTTTTTGGGCACATTTAATGGCCCCTGCGGTCATGACCCTTAACGCTTCGCCTTCATGACCGATGTTCTGAACCCCGGCCAATGTTTCACCACCGGCTGCAGCAACTTCATCTCTGGAGATGTCGGTTGCCACAGGGCTTTTTCCCCTTATTCCGGCATCAAGAATTAAGACGGATATCTGTTCGTTTCTCAAACATTGCGCCACAAACAATGCTTCCTGGCCTTTGGTATCCATGGTGGCAACCAGCAGTGCGGTGGGTGAATGATTCAAAACGACCTCCAATCGAAATCTTAGCTGCAATGTCTTTGAAGATGGCTTTACGTTCAATGCTGCAAATGATAATATGCCGCAACACACTCGGAACATCTTTGCGAGATTTGCGGAGATTGGCTTTTGGATATCAGATACGATTGCTGGTGTAAATATGTAACGGACTTCTCTTTATTCCACTGAATTAATTCGGAAGTTTTTGGGACAATGGGTCTGTGGCACAAATATGCGTGGGTGGCTTATTTGGCGGTATTTCTGAGCGTATGCGGACACGCCACCAGTGAATTTGTTTCGGTGCTTTGCGGAATCAAGGGACCGGAGCTGTCCGTCTGGCGCTTTCTTCTGGGCAGCTTCGGGCTGATCATGCTGGCGCTGATTTTCCCAACATCACGAAATTTGTTAGCGCCTTTTCGAGAATATGGAATCCAGCTAATCTGGCTGTCCATCATGGGAATATCCCTGGGCTATCTGCTGTTCCACTGGTCCCTGGATTATGCCACCGTCCCCCAGGTGGCCACCATGATCACCACCGGTCCCATCTTTGTGGGTCTGGTCAATCTCTGGCTGAACAAACAAGCATTCACCGTAGCCAAAATCATCAGCGGTGTCAGCGCCATGATCGGTGTCGCACTTTTGGTGACCGATGGTTATCTGGCCAAACTGACCGGCACCGGCGAGAGTTTTATCGGGGTTCTGATGGCCCTGGGCTGTGCGGCCTTTTTGGCGATTTACACGGTGATGGTGAAACCGATTATCGGCAAGTACGGTGCCCTTCGCATCATTGCCATCACCATGTTTTTGGGCGCCATTGGTCTGTGGATCATTGTGGGTCTATTTTGGAATATCTGGGTGAATCCGGCTACGCTTTTTCAACGCGCGCCCAGTCAGACGGTATGGTTGCTGATTCTGGCTTTCTGGAACACCACGATTGCCCAATTCCTCTGGAGAGGCGGATTGGCGGCCGTACCGGACATCACCCGTGGCAGTTATCTTTTCTTTCTCAAGCCGGTCATCGCTGCCGGTTTGGCCGTCGTGTTCTTAAATCAAGGCTTGACCGCATGGCAACTGCTGGCAATTATCGTCATTTGTACTTCTGTTGCGGTTGAGGCCGCGTGGGCAAGACTTCGCCACCTTACCATCAGG
>JASFPE010000659.1:0-3016 GCA_050116155.1 Desulfobacterales bacterium | reverse complement strand
AATTTGAATATGGCCGGTGAGGGTGGCAATCCCGTTTTTCACCATACCCACCGCAATCCCGCGCATCAGGGCACCCAGAAAAATCATACTCCATACACCGATGATCACCGCCGCTAATATGACGGTTGTACGCCGAGGATTTCGCCAGATATTGCGCCATGCCAGCTGGAGATACATTTTATGAAAGTGCCTAAAATTATCGATATCGTTAAATGGTTGATTTGTTGATTGGTTAATTAGTTACGTCTTCCGCATTCCAATTTCCGCATTCTATATCGCTGTCATCGCCTCTACCGGTCGTAGCCGGCGAACCTTCAATGCCGGGTACAGAGCGGCAATGAATGTAAAAAACAGCACCATAAACGGACCGACGGAGACAGAAAGAAACGATAATTTCGGATACATTCTGCCGATGATGCCGTATTGTCTTAGTAGTTCGGAACCCCCGGAAAAATCAATGCCGTTTAACTCAAAATAATAGGTGATCCCGATGCCAAATAAGATGCCGGCGATGATGCCGATTGCCGTCATGGCCATGGATTCGATTAATAGTATTTTTGTTAACCGCCGGGGAGTTGTCCCGATTGCCATCATCACCCCGAATTCTCTGGTGCGCTCAAAGATCGCCATTAAAAAAGTATTCAAAATGCTGAACGCCACCACAATGATCAAAAGACCATAAAAAATCAGGCCGCTGACCAGATCCATTTCAATCGCCTGCCGCAAGCCCGGCATCAGTTCCTGCCAGTCCAACGTTTTCAAAGGCTTGTCACTATTGAGAGCCGTAAGGGCGGCCCGTATTTTGGCCTTTATTTTGGGGACGTCGGATAATGATTTTCCGATGACCACCACTTCATGCACCGCCTCGTCCATGCTGAAGGTATCCTGAAAGACGGCCAGCGGGATTTGTATCGCTGAGCGATCAAACTCATCGATGCCCGAGCTGAAAATCCCTTTCACCGGAACCACGGTGGCGGCAATCGACCCGTCCCGCCCTTGTCCGAGCAAGGTGAGTTCGTCACCGATCGTCACCCGCAGGTTTTTCGCCAGCAGTTTTCCCACCACTGCCTGGTTGACATCTTCTGCCGATAAAAAATTTCCCTCGCGAACCAGTTTTTTTAATCTGGAGACATTTGCTTCTTTTTGTGGATCGATTCCGGTGACCACTACTCCGTATGTTCTATTTTTAGAAGAAATAAGCGAAAATGCCTGCCCTCTGAAGGTATAGGCGGCCACCTCGGGAATTTGATTCACGATATCAGCAATGGCCTGCGGTTCGGGTATGACAAACCGGATGCTCTTTTTTTCGTAGTATTTTTCGGCCTGAACCTGCAGGTGCCCGGTGCTGATCTTCACCGATGTGTTTATCATGGTTTCATAGCTGCCGAATTGGAAGGACAGCATAAACACCAGCAAAACCGAGGCAAATATAATAGCGCATATGGTTAAGATGGTGCGCCGGGGATTGCGCCAGATATTTCGCCAGGCCATTTTGGTTTCAATGGACAAGAGATTACCTCCTGCGCTGCTTGAGGCTGCTCAATGTAAACAAGTAATCCGGCAAGCTGGATTTGAATTCCAGGGACTCATAGGTCAGTTGCGTATATCGGTTTTGCTCATCGACATTGCGCATTTGCCATACTTTGGGGAATAACTTGCCGTCCAATATTTGGATTTCCATGGCCTTCATGATCTTGACCGGCTGGAGATCTTCATCAAAAAATTCTTCACTCAGCCAGATGTGATCTTCACGGATTTTGAGGCGCTGCATGCCCCATACCACCGGTGCATCGGATTTGGGCATAGATTTGATGATATAGACCGTTTTGCCTTCATGGATCTCGGTCCCGATAATGGAGTGATCGTAATCCAGCAGCAGGCTGTCTGATTTTGCCAGGTCGTTGTTGGAAAAATCCGATCCCATCCAGGATTGGCTCATCATTGAGGGAGGGACTTTGACGACCCGGTTGATCTTTGGATTATAAATCCACATCTCGCGGCCTTTTTTCAAGGTTCCGTTTCCGTAATCCTTTGGCGGGGCAACGATATAAAAAAGACTGTCCTTTTGCCCCCGGGTCCAGGCCTTTATGGTCATAGACCGCTCCCAATCTTCGCGATGAATCTTCATCTCGACGGTGCCGATGGAAGCCTTGCCGCGCCAGTAGTTAAAGCCATCCGCGACAATCTTGTCGGCGTCTAGGACAATTTTGTCCACGTCCTGGACAATTTTGTCCACGTCCTGGGCAGGGCAGGGTGTTATTGGTGTCAAAATGAGAAACATGACCAGACTGAATCTAATCATTCGTTGGGTCATTTCTTTTTCCTGCTGTTAGAAAAAATTCCTGAGCCGACTTACTAAATTTGGATCTCGTGCAAAAAGTTTAAACTGCCAATCCGCGCAGTACAGTATCCAAAAAGCCTTTTGAGGTTGCGATCAGATCGAAGCTGTCATCGAACCAGGCTTGCAGGAAGAGGGCATCCCAGGTTCCCACCAGCGCGGCGGCGATAATCTCAGGGTCAATATCATCACGAAATTCACCCCGTGATATACCATCAACAATTAAGTCGGATACAATCCGACGATAATCCTGATATAACTGCTTAAAGGCGGCCTGAAACCGTTCTCGCATATTCGACGAAGAAGAGGCAGCCCAAAATTCCATCACCAGCACAAACACGTCTTTCATTTCGTCCCACATGGACATGAGGGAATTGTTCAGTGCTTGCAGGCGGTCGGCTGCCGAAGCGCCCAGCACCGAAATTCCCACCGTCGCTTCTGCGCCTGTTTTTTTCTGATACCATTCAAAGACGGCAAAAAATAGATCTTCTTTGCTATCGAAATATTCATAAATCGTACCCTTGCCCACATCTGCCTGAGCGGCTATATCGGCAACCGAAGCGCCGGCATAGCCTTTTTGGGAAAATACTACGGTAGCCGCTTCAAGAATACGATTTTTTCTCTCTTTTTTTAGTTTGTGGTCAACAATCAACTGGATTCACCCTTAACTATTGACCA
>JASFPE010000658.1:0-3021 GCA_050116155.1 Desulfobacterales bacterium | reverse complement strand
ACTTGCGACACCACCCAGGGCAAGTTCGTGGCTTTGCTGCGTCCATTAACTACCGGACCGGCAATACCAAAACAGGCCTTTGTGATTTCAGCCGGATGTTTTTCAACAAAGCGGATAATAATCTGCACTAAATTTTTGGCATCTCGACTGGAATACGTCTCGATTACCCGGGGTTCGGGCCTTTTTTTGCCTTCGACAAATAGACCCAGATTCGTCTTGGTTCCGCCGATATCTCCCGCAAGTATAACCATATTCTTTGTTCTTTGAGGTTCAAGGGTTCAAGGTTCAGGGTTCTGGGTTCAAGGATTTTCAATTTCGGATTGAAAGTTATAATAATTTAAGAATTGCGAATTTAATCCGGTTTCCTTTTTCGACCCCGAAAGATATCACGCAAAGACGCCAAGGCGCTGAGATCTACAAGTTTATTTGTTTCTTTCCCTTTGCGAGCTTTGCGGCTTTGCGTGAGAAAGTTTTCAAATTATTCAGATTCGCTTTCTTCCCCTTTGATTTTTTTGATAATCTTGGGAATGAAGAATGAAAAGATAAACAGGGCGATTGAGAAAAAAACCTTTAGCGATATGAGTTCACCCCAGTTGCGGGATGCGAATACTTCTGTCAGCGTTCCAATGAAAAAGGTGAAGAAAAAGGTTCCAACGATAATACCCAGTCCGGTTCCCAAAAAGTAATCCCAGAAATGAACCTTTGTCAGGCCCATACCGAAATTCATCGGGGTAAACGGAAAATAAACCAGACGCAGATATAGTACGGTGGCGAATCCATTGCGTTCAATGGCGTCATCGTATTTTTTCAGTCTGTCTCCGATCTTGGAAGCGGCAAATTCTCTTCCCAGAGTTCTGCCAATCCAAAATGCGGCACTGGAACCGAGCATCGCCCCGATCCAGACATATACAAAACCCCAGTATGCTCCGAAAATGGCAGCTCCCAATCCGGTTAACAGCGTACCCGGCAAAAATAGACATACGCCGGCGGTATAAATGAAAATAAAAACGAGCGGTGCCCAGAGACCGGCTATTTCCAGAAATTGTCCTAACGCTTCGGCCGTGAGATACTCTTTTGTCGATGTAAAGCGGACGAGTAAGAGTGCAGCTATAATAAAAGCCAAAAAGATTAAGGCTTTTACCACCGCTTTGCTGCGATTGGGTTTAATTTTATCGCTGGCCGCTTCCATATTCTACTCCTTTACTCAAATAAACTATCTGAACTTGCTTTAGCAAGATACTTTTTTGGTTTTGATATTTATTATCCATTTTCTTCTTTTAACAGTTTTTCAATAGCCGCCTGGGGCCCGCAGCTCCCGGCTTCATAGAAATGAAGTAAATTGGCCTGATCATCGCAGGTTTCACATTCATTTAATATGGGGGTTAGAAAGGCCCAGCACCGTTCGACACCATCCTGCCGCCAGAACAGCATTTGATCACCCAGCATGCAGTCAATCAGCACTTTTTCATAGGCATCCAGAACGGGGCCGCTATAATTTTGCTGGTATTGAAAATCCATGGTGACGGCGCGGAGACAAACTCGGGCGCCGGGATTTTTGGTTTGAAACGTCAGGGTGATTTTTTCGTCTGGATAAATCCCCAGAGTTAGACGATTGGCTGCAATGGCTTCGCAGAGGGTCTGGCGGAACATCGAGTGGGGCACGGTTTTGAATTGGATGGTGATCTCGGTAATTTTTTCTACGAGTCGTTTGCCGGAGGTCAAATAAAAAGGCACCCCCTGCCAGCGCCAGTTGTCCAGGTAAACCTTCATCATGGCATAAGTCGGTGTCAACGAATCCGGCCTGACTCCGGGTTCTTGCCGATAAGCGCATACCTGATCGTCGTTGATTTTTCCGGCAGCGTATTGCCCGAGTACCAGATGCTGGTGTAAATTTTGCACCGGAAAAGGTCTTAGAGCCCTGAAAACCTTAATTTTTTCGTCTCTAACCAGATCGGCTTCAAAACGCGAAGGCGGTTCCATTGCCGTGAGGGCCAGAAGTTGCATCATATGGTTTTGAAACATATCTCTTAAGACTCCGGCGTGTTCATAATAGCCGGCACGATGCTCGACACCGAGGGTTTCGCCGGCCATGATGCTGACGTAATCGACATAGCGTCGATTCCATATCGGTTCAAATAACGAATTCGCAAATCGAAACATCAATATATTTTGGACGGTTTCTTTTGCCAGGTAATGATCGATTCTGAAAATCTGATGTTCGTTGAAATATTCATGGATGTGTCGATCCAGCTCCCGGGCCGTTTGCAAATTGGTACCAAACGGCTTCTCAATGACGATTCGGGACCAGCCGTTGCCGTTTGCATTCTCTCGACTTAATCCAGCCTGTCCCACTAACTGAGCCGCCGACGGATACAGCACCGGCGGAAGTGCCACATAGAAGATGCGGTTCCCTTGGGTTTTATATTGGGTGTCCAGATCTTGCAAGGATTGAGCCAGTTTATGATAGGCGTTCAGGTCCTCATAATCAATGACCCGGTAATGAAGGGCGGCCGCAAAATCCGTCCATTTGGACATCTCTGGTTTGCCGGCGGTTTGCAAGGCGATCTTCATCTTATCTCTGAAGGCATCGTCGTCGAGCCGGGTGCGTCCACAGCCGACGATTAAAAATGGATCCGGTAAGCCTTCATTTTGATACAGATTAAATAGGGCCGGAATCAGCTTTCTGGAGGTCAAATCGCCGGTGGCCCCCATAATAACGATGGTGCAGGGATCGCTGGGCTCTGGAAGAATGCATTCCTTGAAATCAAAGCCCAGATCCGGTGCACTGGCAGTTGCCATTGCCTCCCGTGTATCGTTTTGACTGATAGTATCCCAATCCATAATGATCTCCCTGTACCTAACCCGGCAACGAAAATAAAAAAATGAATATTGATGAATCCGTAAAAAGTCAGATTTCCCCTCCCCTGGCGGGAGGGGATCAAGGGGAGGGGGATATAAATGGTTGAAATTCCATTTTATTCACCCTCACCCCAACCCTCTCCCGTCAAGGGTGTGGGAGGT
>JASFPE010000657.1:0-3028 GCA_050116155.1 Desulfobacterales bacterium | reverse complement strand
AGGAATAATGGAATGTTGGAATGTTGGATAACTGGGTTTTTCCAATCGGAATACAACTTAATTTTAGCTTAGAAAATAGACCAAATCCGATTTTTAAGACCCAATATTCCATTATTCCAAAATTCCAGCGTGTTGTATATTACCTCTACATAGATATTGATCTGTTAGTCTGTTTGGTTCCGGTTTATCCAGACTAGGAACTCGGCAACGTAAACTGCGGCTCCCCTAACAAAAATGTCCCCTTTGAAATCCAGGTCTTCAGCCTGTCAGCGATTTCTCGCGCCCTGACCATACTGGACAACGGTACGGTTGGAATTTTTTCGCCATTGAACGTAATATGGCCGCTTTTGAGTTGAGCGTAGCTCACCTTACCGTAACTCTTTGAGATCCCCTTGCCATAATCATTGCCATAATCAACAATTTGGGTAAATATCTGATCATCTGAGACGGCCGTGCAACGCACGATGTCTTCATTTAATATGGGTATCGGGACACCCAAACCGACGGCCAGAGAACATCCATAACCCAGGACGCTGAGTCCGACAAGCCATTTGGGACTCATCTGTTTCAAATCTCCCATGACCCACAGGGTCCCGGCCGGCGTGAGCGGCACGCCCTGTCTGGTTCGTTTGACACCGGGTTTGTGCTGCGTTCCATGCCAGGTGACATAACCTTCACCACCGCCTAAAAAGATCCGGGTGCCGATTCCGATGGTTTTATAGTAGGGATCATTAAACAGGGGGCTCAGTTGACCGGCCGAACAATAATTCGCGTTGCCGGCCCTGGGCTTTAAAACGCCCATGTAAGTGTAAATGGTTTTATCTGTCAGATTGATGGCACAATTATAGTTCTGATAGGCGTTGCGGGGATTACACAGGGTAGCACTGGGTATGGAGCGCAGCGTTATTTCTTTTTCAACCATGCGGTTCGGATAACAATCCGTACCATACGCTGTGGCTTTCAGCTTAATCTTCTTTCCGGCCACCAAGTCCTGAATGACATGGCCACCGCCATAATTAAACTCACCGGGATGTACCTTATTGAGGGGATCATCTTCATGGGTTTCGGTAGCCCCGATGTAGCAATCCACAGCAGCCACTCCACCATAAGCCGGCACTTTATTGAGCCAAACCTTGGAGGCTTTGATCGTTGGCGCCGTATGGCCAAAATTTATGAAGGCTCCGGATGAACACATGGGAGCAAATGTCCCCGTGGTAACAACATCGACCTGTTTGGCCGCCTCTACCGGGCCATCTTCTTTGACGATGTCAATAATTTCTTCTGCGGTAACGACCACAACCTTCCCGGATTTAATTTTGCGGTTGATTTCCTGAAACGTCTTATTGACCTGATATTTTTTCATAGCATTCACTCCAGTCTGGATTTCACCCGGTCAATTTTGGATACGATATTATTCTTAATCCAGGCAGTGTCCCACCATTCAATGGGGTTAACAAATGTATGCTGAATTAGCATACCGAAATGCAAATGATCCCCACCGGCCAGACCCGTGCTGCCTGTTCGCCCGATGATATCACCTTTCTTTAATTTCTGGCCGACATTAACGGAGATGGTATTGAGATGGGCATACATGCTGAATAAACCGAATCCATGGTCAATAAATACTGTTCGGCCGTAGATTCCCATTCGCTCGGCAAAGACAACCACGCCATTATTGGCCGCCGGCACGGGGGAGCGCTCAACAGAAGCCAGATCAACTCCGAGATGGAACTGATTGTCAATGACGTTGCCGTTATATTTATACGTACGATAATCGGCAAAACCTGCCCGGGGCGCCGACCTCGGCAGCCGCTTGAAAGTGCCCTTCCAGAGCAAATTTCCCTCGCTGGTTTTGCAGATCTGGCGAATCTGATCGTAGTCGGTCCGTCGCAGGTTCCGATTGATGAATAAAAATTTCTCAACCGCTGTGGCAGCTTTCTCCTTGGATAAACTGGCACTGAATTCCGGCAGTTTGCGATTGAGGAAATTGTCTGAAATCTTGATCGTGTCTTTTTTAAAGACCTTGCGCCGAATGTAATGCGTCAGCCCCGCTTTAGAGGTGTTGCCCGCCCGATCAACGGCATTAATAAATATATCGGTTCCAGGTCCTTGCTCGTGGCCAAGGGCAAAAAATGCCATCATCACCTTTGGATCTTTAAATCCACCGCTTCGGCCAGGAAAAAAATGATCCCCCACCTTCACACCGTTCATGGGACAAGGTTCCGAAATGCGATAGATGACCAGCCCGGTACCGCCCTGACTGACATTATGTGCTTTGCTGTAAACCTCTATTTCCGGGGGGCGGGTGTCAATGGTGATTGCTTTTTCCAGATAGGTTACATTTCCGTGGAACCACCCGCGCCAGGAAAAATCCCACACGGCCAAACGCAACATGGCGTCTCCGTCTGAAAGCCCCAATTTTCCCGCATCGACCTTGAAACGAACCTGCCGATCATGAATGCTCCCGCCCCTTCCAAAACCCATAGAAGGGTAGTCTTCTTCAACCAGTGAGATCTCCTGGCCGTCTTTCACCAGACTAATCCAAATCTTTTGCACCCCGCTTTTGACATCGGAGATGGAAACCGCCAGATCCTGAGATTGACTGATAAACCGGGAAGGAAACTCAAGCACGACATTGGGTTTTTCACCTTCGAGGCGAACCGCCAAATACCAAACCAGGGGCAGGATAATGATCAAACCCGCCGCAACAAATATCCACAGTTTCATATTCTTCTCTTTTTTCGTCAATTGCTAATCATCCCATTCTATTCTTCTTATAAAACTTTTTTATTTAACAGCAAATACAATCTGAATCAAGAGCTCTTTTCGTTCCTTGACTTTTTTCATGATGCAGGATAAAAAAATTCGTTCAAACTTGGAATTGCAACAAAAGAGTTTAAAATAATGGGTATAACCGTAAAAATAGGTGACCGGACTGTGGGGCAAAACCATCCTTTGTTTCTCGTTGCCGGGCCATGCGTGTTAGAGAATTTCGAAAGCGCATTTGAAATCGCCGCTTTTCTCAAGG
>JASFPE010000656.1:0-3046 GCA_050116155.1 Desulfobacterales bacterium | reverse complement strand
CCAATTCATCGACCGTAACATGCTTTTCGGTTTGTAAGAATACTTCAAGAACCTTGAATCGATTCTCGAAATTATCGATGTTCTCCTGTTTGAACAGCTTTTTAAACTGCTCTTTTTCTTGAAGATGAATATGTTTCATCAAGACTCCCGACGGGGTCCGGGTATGTCGTAAGTGGTACAGGTTCCGCTTGGGCAGGATCGAGTTTGAGACTGGACTCCTTCATTTTTTGATGAATTGCCGCCCATGCTGTGACAGGAGGCACTGAGAACGCGCTCAAAATCCTCAGACTGACACGCCGGGCATTGCATTTCTACCTGATCGCTCTTATTCATGACAAGCAATTCAAAACATTCATCACATTTAAGGCATCTGAATTCAAATATTGGCATCGTCATTTTCCTTTGACCTGAATAATAAAATGCTTAACCTATAAATATTATTTATCTTGCCAAAAATGTCAAGGAATTGGGGAATTTCCCAATTAATTGTTTTAATTTAATACCGAATTAGCACGAATTTTCACGAAATAATATCTGGTTATGAGTGCGTTATATTAAACTTTGCATGAATTCGTGTTAATTTGTGTACATTCGTGGCTTACTATTCTTAAATCATAATTATGCACAAGAGACATCAATCAGGATATTCCATTAGATGGGTGGATTCCATATCCAATCTCGATCCAACGGCGTGGAATGAACTGGCCGACCGGTTGCCAACACCGTTTCTGGAATGGGAATGGCTCTACCTCATGGAAGCTTCGGGAAGTACTTCGGTCAAAACTGGATGGTTGCCCCATCATTTGACGATATGGTCTGATCGAAATTTGATTGCGGCCGCGCCACTCTATATTAAAGGGCATAGTGCCGGCGAGTTTGTCTTTGACCAGGCTTGGGCGGATCTGGCAAGTCAGCTAAATATTGCATATTATCCCAAGCTTGTTGGGATGAGTCCGTTTACCCCGATGATTGGGTATCGTTTTTTAATTGCTCCTGGAGAGGATGAAGATGCATTGACACAAATCATGCTCAAAGAAATCGATCGCTTTTGCCAGCGCTTTCGGTTGTCTGGTTGCAGTTTTTTATTTGTTGATCCGGATTGGCAATCACGGTGCTTGGGCGACGCATTCAGCCAATGGATGCATCAAAGTTACATCTGGCAAAATCTCGGTTATCGTTCCTTTGACGATTACCTGGCGATGTTTAATTCAAATCAGCGGCGCAACATTAAACGCGAACGTAAAGACATGGAATCACAGGGATTAACATTGAAGGTGATTGAGGGAGAGCAAATTCCGCAGACATTCATGCCAATCATATACGATTATTATGTTCGAACAAACGAAAAATTTGGGCCCTGGGGCTGCAAATTTCTCAATTATTCCTTTTTTGACGGATTATATCACCGCTATCGCCATCGGCTGGTCGCTGTGACGGCATATGATCGGCAAGATCGAAATGGATCACCTGCGGGAATGTCGCTGCTTGTGACCAAAGGAGATAAACTCTACGGTCGCTATTGGGGCTGCGCCAGATCATTCAAAAATCTGCATTTTAACGCTTGTTACTACAGCCCCATTGAGTGGGCAATTTCGCGAGATATTCAGAGTTTTGATCCCGGTGCCGGAGGGCCTCATAAATTACGACGCGGATTTTCAGCAATACCCAACTATAGTTTACATCGATTTGTCGACTATCGCCTCAAACGGCTGATGCAGTCCCATATTCATGAAATCAATCGAATGGAACAGGAGCACATCGATACGCTCAATGATGAGCTGCCTTTTTCGGCTACCAATGAGCTGCACTAAACGTTAAACGTTGAACCGATTTGCATGCCGCCGTGATATTATTTTGAAATCAGCCGTTCTTCAACAAATTTATGAAACTGCTTGGAAATATCTTTTTTCCAGAAACCCACCGTACCGGTTCGGACCCCGACCTCGGTCCAATCGCGCTCCAGAATAGTCACCTTAATCGCCATGGGTGTTCCATCCGATCGATTGGTTTGCAGGGTCGTTGTGACGCCGTCTGTTGTCTCTTCAGTTATTGGCTGGCTTAAATCATTCAAAATGCTGACGCATACATCATAGGTTTTTTCGTATTTCGCTTTGTAGGTTCGTTTCAGCTCTCCATCAATATATGCATATGCTCCCGCACCTGCGCCAGCTCCGACAATAACAGCGGCGCAGCCGGTTACCACCCAGTAACCTGCACAAACCAAAATGATCATCAGTTTTTTCATTGTTTGTCCCCTATAAAGGAATATGTGAAGATTTGACGTATAGCCTGCCGTGAATTAGGCCGTCTGTCAAGAGAGAAGATTTAATACCGGGCAGGGAAGAAATTATTGACACCCAAACGCGAAATGCTTACAGTCTCTGAAATTGCGGCGATTGGCATCTGCTTTTTCAGCACCAAACAAAATCAAGGCTTTCAAGAAGTTCTGGCGAATCTGAAACTACCGTTATATTGGTCATTGAAATAATAAAAATTAACATCCGCGCTGAGGTAAGAGGAAACATGAAACTTATGGAAAAACATCGGCTCCCCAAAATGACGACCTTTGGCAAGTGGACCGTAATAATATTGCTGGCATTTATTTTAATCTGGCCGCTGACCGTAGGCTTATATTGGGCTGTTTACAAAGGTTATACGGCCATAGACCGTACCCGCTTTACCGATCTTGATCCGCAAATCCAGGCACTGTTGAAGAAGACCCCTGCCGATTCTGCGGAGCCCCAGAAGGGAGCGGCGCTGACTGAAGCCATGAGAAACCGGCTGGAGCAGGAAATGGGCTCCGCTTTTGGCTGGTCGGTTAATGACTTGTTGATATCTCCAACCCGCTGGATGGATAACCGTGCCAACCGGCAGCGGGGAACCATATTTGCGACCCGAATGTTAATCAACTTTTTCTCGACGAATCTGGCGAAGTATGGGAAGGTGGATGCAGAAAACGCATCGTTAAAAGAAGCCCGTGAAAAGTACTTTGCGTTTACTGAAGACAGCTGGTGGTTTCCTTCCAGTGAGAGCCAGTACAAAAAAG
>JASFPE010000655.1:0-3063 GCA_050116155.1 Desulfobacterales bacterium | reverse complement strand
ACTTATTTTAATTATCAATCCCAATAACCCTTCCGGTGTCTTTATCGATGATGATGATCTTAACCGTTTTTGTGAGACCGGTATCCCGCTGTGCGTTGATGAAGCATATGCGGCTTACACACCGGATAGGCCGACCAAAGCGCCGCTGATTAAAAAATATCCTCAGGTGTTTTTGTCGGTAACACTTTCCAAAGCCCACGGCTTTGCGGGAATTCGATTCGGGTTTGTTCTGGGTACCGAAGAAATGATCAAAGCCTTTAACACCATGTTTTTGCCATGGAACGTCAGTCTGATGTCCGCGGCAGCTGCAGGAGCGATCCTGGATAATCCGGAAGAAGTCGCGGCCAAAGTCAAACACAACAATAGCTGGATGGATAGGTTCTATGAAGAGCTAAAAAAACTCGGTCTCAATCCTTATCCGGCGAGTGGAAATTATATGCTGGTGGATGCCACCATGACCGGTAAATCCACCGAAGAGATTCTGCAAGCCGCCCGGGATATGCAAGGGGTATTGCTCAAGAAAATCAGCCCCATCCACGGGAAAACCGGTTATTTCCGGGTAACCCCCGGCAGCGATGAAGAATGTGAGCGCTTTATGACATTTATCCGGGAATATTTCGGATAGCCAAGCTGATAGAATAAAACAAAACATTTATTAAAACAAAAGGTGAGAAAATGACAATTAAGTATCAAATCGCCAATTTGCTCAATGCGGGTAGCTTCGGGCTGAATGTTTTCAGCCAGAATGACCTTGAGCAAATCCACAGGGCCACCCTTGATGTCCTTTGGAATGTGGGGATTCAAGTCAAAAGCCCGAAGGCAAAAGAGATTTTCGGTGACAACGGATGTGTGGTTGATGAAAAAACCGATGTGGTTAAAATACGCCCGCATCTGGTGGAAGACGCCATTCAGTCTACGCCGGAATCCTATCGTGCCCATGCCATCGACCCGGCCAACGACTATGTTCCGGGGGGAGCGAAAACGGGCTTTGTCAACTTCGGTGAAGCTCCGGCACTGATAGACATTGAAAGCCGTAAGGTGAGAGCCGCAACCCGACAGGATATCGATGACACCGTGCGCTTTGTCGACACACTGGAAAACGTCGTTGGATGGGAGCGCCCCCTGACGGCGCAGGACCTGGATGAGGAGATGGCCAGTATCTACAATGCCTATTCCTTTTATACCCATTCATCAAAACACGGTTTTCTGGGTATCTACAATGTCGAGCAATTTGAGGCGGCGGTTAGAATGGGGGCTGTTTTAGCCGGCGGTGAAGATAAGCTCAGCCAGAGCCCCTTGTTCACCTGCTCGGCCGACCCGGTCAGCCCTCTGGTGCTCACTCAAGAGCCGACCGATGTATTAATCGAGGCTTGCAAATTTGGGGCTCCCATAAAAATCAATCCCCTGGGCATGGCCGGTGGTACCACCTGCGTCAACATGGCCGCCACCCTGGTGACTCACAATGCGGAGGTGCTGGGATCGGTGACTCTGGGGCAGCTGGTCAAGCGCGGCGCCCCAATGGTGTACGGTAGCTCGACGAGTATGATGGATATGAAAACCACGTTGTCTTCCATGGGCGCACCGGAGATGGCCATGATCAGCGCTGCGGCCGCCAAGCTGGCCCAGTTTTATAAAATGCCTTCCTGGGTAGGCGGTGGATAGGTGGATAGCAAAGAACTTGATGCCCAGGCAGGACACGAGTTCACCCTGACCGCCATTATACCAGCGTTGGCAGGTGCCAACATGATTTATGGCGTCGGGATGCTCGACAGCGCATTGACCTGGGATTATGCCTCAGCCTACCTGCAGAACGAATTCATCGAAATGGTGCTGAAGGTGGTCAATGGTATTCAGGTGAACGAAGAATCTCTGGCGATGGATGTGATTCGGGAAGTTGGCCCCGCGGGTGAATTCATCACCCATGAACACACCTACCGAAATTTTAAGAACCTGTCCCATCCGCAATTGATGAACCGCGATAACCGTGAAAACTGGGAGGCCGCCGGATCACCGAGTATTGTTGAACTGGCATACGAGAAGTCGGTCGAGGTGCTGAACACTTACAAACCCAAACCGCGGCCTGAGAATATTCAAAAGCAACTGGACAGCATTTACGCCGAATATGAACAGGCGGTTGCCGAACGTAAAGCCAAAGAGAAAGCCGCGTGATAATATCTGTTGTCAGTGGCTGCTGGTCCCGGCTCCTGGCTCCTGGTTGCTGGCTACTAGCCGCTGGCTTCAAGGCAGGTGGGGCGGCAGTAAACAGGCTGTACGACAACCTCTGCGATTCATCTAAAAGTCCTCCCCCTTGATGGGGGAGGATTTAGATGGGGGTGATCACCCTCCCCTTAATCCCCTCCCATCAAGGGAGGGGAATCGAGGAAGCGAAAAGCCTGTAAAGCTTGCCCCTACAAATGCTGGCACGGATTCCGATCCTACGAATTGTTTAAGGTTTTAGGCAATCCGAAATCCGAAATCAAAAATCTGAAATCAGAAAAGGCGGATTCGAAATTAAATATTCAAAACAGGCGAGGAGAAAATCATCATGACTCAAGCAAAATCGGAAAGTCGGGGCACGATCGATGATCTGTGTATCAACACCATGCGCACCCTGGCCATCGATGCCATTGAAGCTGCAAAATCCGGCCATCCCGGAGCCCCGATGGGGCTGGCACCGGCGGCGTACGTGCTGTGGACACGTATTTTGAAGCACAATCCTCGGAACCCGGATTGGGTTGACCGCGACCGCTTTGTGCTTTCCTGTGGCCACGCATCCATGATGCTTTACAGCCTGCTGTTTCTTTGCGGGTATGATGTGAGTCTTGATGATATCAAAAATTTTCGCCAGTGGGAAAGCAAAACCCCCGGACATCCCGAATACGGACAGACACCCGGGGTAGAGACCACTACCGGACCGCTGGGCCAGGGATTTGCCAATGCCGTAGGGATGGCCATGGCGGAACGATGCCTGGCGGAGCGCTTTAACCGCAAAGAACAGGAAATTGTTAACCATTGCACTTTTATTATATGCGGCGACGGAGATCTGATGGAAGGTGTCGCATC
>JASFPE010000654.1:0-3064 GCA_050116155.1 Desulfobacterales bacterium | reverse complement strand
ATCTTCATTGATTATGACTGAAATTCTTCAGGTATGCCTGAAATTTTTCAGGTATACCGGCGATTTCCCCGATTATCCTCACCCGGATCCGCCTCCGGCGAAAACCAAACTCACTTACCGCAATTCTAAAACCCGGCAACCCCTGCGCTGTGAATATTGAAAATCTTTGGCCACAAAAAGTGCATAATTCACGATTAGCGAACAGGACTATTTAAAGTTTTTAGCCAATTATACCGATAGCTAATTTAGAGGCCGGTTTTTATTCGACCGGTGCAGGTCGGAAAATAATTTAGATAAGAGGTGATAGATTGTGAAAAAGTTGTCAATCATTTTGGCCATTGTTTTTTTGCCATCGGTGGCGCTTGCCAATTTCTCGATTGAATTTGAGAATACTTCTGACAAAAAGATGATTTATCTTTTCTACTGGCTGGATCATCCTTTTAAATCGTTTCGCCCGGCAAGTATGGCAGGCGGCGAGCTAAAGGCGCTCCAGAGCAGAAGGCTGATAAACAGTTATGAAAGCGGCAAGTACTGTGTGATCTGGAAAGATAATCTCGGTGAGTGGAAACAGAAAATATTTATCGAGGTTCAGGGTAATGTTTCCCACATTACCGTCACACCGCAAGACTGGCGGTATGAAAAGGGAAGCCTCTAGGCGTGTCGGACAGGTCATCGCTTCCAAACCTGAACTGAGAATACCTCAGCCCGCTTTACAATAAAAGTAATTTACACCATCCCGTATTTCGCACGAGGGGGTCGTTAACGCCTCGATGACCCCCTCATCCTGCATGAATTTGCCTATTTGACACCCAGCCTTATTTTTCATAAACTCCTGGTCCTAAAATATCATATTGAATGGATAGCTTAATTGGGATACAAGGTTGGCTTATGCAGAACTTTATGGAACCAAAACGGGTCGCCCTGATTGGAATCACTCGCAGAAGTGGCGCGGGCTCTTTTAACCTGATGGAAAACATGCACGCATTCGGATTCGGGGGTGAAATATTTCCGGTGAATCCAAATGCCGACAAAATCCTCGGCCAGCGGGCATACGCAAATGTTAAGGAAATCAAAAAGGAGATTGATCTGGCAGTTATCAGTTCACCGCGGGAAACCACCCTGGACATTCTCAAAGATTGTATTGCGGCAAACATCAAAGCCGCCATCGTCGTCAACCAGGGCTTTAACGATGCAGACCGGCTCGGCCGGAAGATGCAGCAGGAGATGGTCGACATTGGGCGGCGGGAAGGGATCAGAATCCTGGGCCCCAATACCCTTGGGGTGATCAATGGTTTTCATAATTTTACAACCTCATTTATGCCGGTGGTCAAAGACCGGACACCGGTGGGCTTAATCTGCCAATCCGGTATTCATTTTGTCGGTTCACGGATGTTTAGTGGCAGTTTCGGAAAGGCCATTGATCTCGGCAATGCCTGTGACGTCGGTTTTTATGACGCCCTGGCCTATTTCGGCCAGGATCCTGAAATAAAAATTATCGCTATTCATATGGAAGGCCTGAACCAGGGGAAAGATTTTCTTTCCCTGGCCGCCAGCGTCGTCAAAGACAAGCCGATTGTGCTGCATAAAAGCGGCAGCAGCAAAACCGGCGCCCGGGCCGCCATGTCTCATACCGGCAGCATCGCCGGTAATTATCGCCTGCTCAGGGCCGCTTTAAAACAGGCCGGGGTAACCTTTCTGGACGAAGGGGGCCACATGCCCCATGCCATGAAGACCCTGGCGAACCTTCCGGTGATGCAGGGCAATCGGGTCGGCGTGATCACTTACAGCGGTGGGGCTGGAATTATGGTCAGCGATGGACTGGAAAAACATAACCTGTGTCTGGCCGCATTTTCTGCGGGGACTATTGATCAGCTGGCAGCGCTTTCGCCGCAGTGGTTGCCGCTGACCAATCCCCTGGATATCTGGCCGGCGGTGATGCTTTATGGCGCCCGCCGGGCCTATTCGGTCGCGCTCAAGGCGGTCTTAAACGACCCAGAGGTTGACGGTGTTATATGTATTGCCATTGCACCCCTGCCCGAATTCTCCTTTCTCGATGTTTCCGAGACACTGAACGCAGTGATGGATGAATCTCCGACGCGTAAGCCAGTCATTGTCTGGACTTATGGACCCAATACCGCAGAAGTTCAAAAAAGATTTGAATCCAGAAATCGGATCATGGTCTATCCTACTCTGGAATTGGCTACCTGGGCGTTGTCATTGCTAAGAGACAGGTATAAGGCCATCTATCGGGATCGCAAGTCATGAGGCACACCTCTGTAGAATATGAGGTGATGACAATCTGATTTCTAGAGAGAAAAAATGAGCAATACCAATCAGTTATCTTACGTCGAGACTCCCAGGCGGCTTGGTTATCTGGCGAATGTTTTAATTATAATAATTGCTTGTGTTCTAGTACCGGGTTGTGCCTCAAAGCATTCCAAGGTCAAAAAAACAACATTGCTGGACGAGTTTGCAAAAGGAAACGCGATCCTGGATTGTAATGTACCGTGTTCGGGCCGCTATGGTTATGAACGCAACAAATTGCAGAATCTGTATTATACTGAAGATTGGGAAGAGCTGGCCTCCCGGATATTAATCATCGGCCATAGTACCGATCAGGCCTGGTATTACCTGGCCAGATCCGCTGAGGGATTGGGCCATCTTTCTGCAGCCGCAAAATACTATCAGCGAGGTCTTGATATTTCCACCGGAAAAGCAAAAGGCGTCGTATGTGGGGGGTTTATTGATACCTGCGACGGTCTCAACATACCCCAACTTTCAGCCAGGCGATTGGCGAATCTCTCAGACAAAGTCGATCAGGCCATAGATCCAAAAACGCTTAAACTCGCATCTGAAACCCAACCATCACCGACAATTGCCAAGGACCGATCGCCACCGGATATTTTAATAACCTCCCATAATATTACAGATGAAATTAGGGTCAATAAAGACCAAAAGAGTATCACCATCAGCGGGAATGTGTTTGACCGAAATGGCATCGTTCAAATTCTTATCGATCAGCAGGAAATCGACCTGGATGCCAGCGGCAACTTCAATAGGGAAA
>JASFPE010000653.1:0-3072 GCA_050116155.1 Desulfobacterales bacterium | reverse complement strand
ATTGCGAAGCAGCAGACGTGGTTGGTAAGTTTGGAGGAGATGCCAACTATACCCTGTGTGCCACCCAGTGGGCACCGACCATGACTTACAAGGACGAATGGTTTGGCTTTGCCGGTGATTACGCCAAGGATTTCGAAAAAGAATATGGCTATGTGCCGCCGTATCAGGCCGCAGAGTCCTCAGCGGCTGTCCTGGTATACGTTGATGCCTTGCAGCGGGCCGGCACTTTCGATACTGAAAAGGTACGCGACGCCATAGCGGCCACCAACCTTCAGACTTTCTATGGCTGGGTCAAGTTCGATGAAACCGGCAAAAACATCGCCAAGCCTATGGTGCTGCGCCAGATCCAGAAGGGTAAATACATACCGGTGGCTCCCAGCAAATTTGCCGCAGGCGAGGCAATCTACCCGAAACCGAAATGGAAGGATCGATAAGCTCATAAAATATAACTGAAGCCCGTCTCAGGCTAAAACGCAGGGACGGGTTTGTCTTAATAATTCCCTGCAGCGACTCGACTGCCTTCGCCCATGAGCGCTTTGGCAGTGAATTCAAGGCTCTACTGCTCAGACCGAAGTGAGCGCGCAGAATTCTTGCTGCAGGGAAACTAATTGATTCGATTATGGATAACTTGCTGATTCTTTTCGATGCCCCGATTTTTTCATTGCAACTGTTGATTGATGGTATCCTGATTGGTGCAATTTTCGCGCTGGCGGCCTATGGCATGGCGCTGGTTTGGGGTGTGATGAAGATCATCAACTTCGCCCAGGGGGAGTTCGTTATCCTGGGCGGGTTTATCGTCTGGGCATCTTACAATTCAGGCCTCAACCCGTTTTTAGGCATCCCCTTAGCGACGGTGGTATTGTATTTCGTCGGTTGGATACTATACCAGATCGTGATCGTCCGCATCATTGAACAGGATCTTTTTATTTCGATTCTGGCGACATTCGGCATGGCTATTTTGCTGCAACAACTCATGAACCAGATTTTCGGTGCCGATGTGCAAACCGTTGATCCCGGGCTGGGTACCTGGTTTTTATTTGATAACGCCGTCACCGTGCTCCAGATTAAAGTCGTCAGCTTTTTCATTGCGGTTGTGCTGGGTTTCTGTCTTGCGGTTTTTCTGAAAAAAGCACGACTTGGGCAGGCCATCCGCGCCACTGCTCAAGACGCACGTGCCGCGAGAATCCTGGGTGTGGACACGAATAAGGTCTATGCCACAACCTTTGCCCTGAATGCGGCCATTTGCGGGGCTGCCGGCGCATTGGTGGTGATGATCTGGGTGATTCAACCTTTTGCGGGGCTGGCCTACACCATACGGTCCTTCATGATTGTGATTGTGGCAGGAATCGGAAATGTCGCCGGCGTGGTTTTTGCAGGGCTCGGTCTGGGCGCTGCAGAGAATTTTGCCGGTTTTCTCTTCGGCGCTGAATTTCAAGCGGCCTTCGTCTTCTCATTGCTGGTTGTCATTTTGGTCTATCGGAATTTTAAGCTCAGACTTAAACGAAGGTATCTCAAATGAACACCATGGTACAGAAATCTGCACTTTACGGTGTTATCGTCATTCTTTCTCTGATTATTCCCTGGCTGCTGCCCGCCTACCAGACTCAGTTTGCCTTTCTCTGGGTCATGGTGGTATTTGCACTCACCTGGGATATCGTTGGCGGACAGATGGGCTACAACTCGTTTGGCAATGTGGTATTTTTTGGCATCGGCATGTACGTAACAGCGGTGATTCAACGCAATATGCACTTTGACATCGAAGAATATGTCCACGTCGCAGGCCGGGTGGAGTCATTGTCGCCCGGCGATTATCTGGCGGGATTATTTCTGGGTATGGGCGCCGGAGCCATTGTCGCAGTGGCCATAGCAGCGTTTCTGGGCGCTTGTATTCTGGCCATGGGCATGCGAGGCCAATATTTCGGAATCTGTACCCTGGGACTCGGTGTTGCCGCCGGCGAGCTTGCCAACGGCTGGGAATATATCGGCGCCGGTTCCGGTCTGGTGACACCGGTATTCCCGGATCAATTGGGTCAGCGCGGCGCCTTTTTTTACTATATTTTCTTCATCTTGGCCGTGATTACTTTCTTGACATTGAGATGGCTTTATGCAGGGCGCTTCGGGCTTGCTATCAACGCTATCCGTGACGACGAGGACAAGGCCGAGGCCATGGGTATTCAAACCACCCGCTATAAGATCATTGCATGGTGCATCTCGGCCCTCTTTCTGTCGCTTGCCGGTGGCGGAGTGGGTCATCTGATTGGCTTTATCGATCCCACCGAAGTGGCCTTTGCCGGTCCGACATTTGGGGTATGGATGATCTTGATGGCGATTCTCGGCGGAAAGGGAACCCTCTGGGGACCGGTCATCGGCGCTGTCATTTTTCATTTTACTCAAGAACTATTCTGGACTTACCTCTTTGGCTGGCAGCGGGTGGCTCTGGGGGCGCTCATTGTCGCCATTGTGGTTTTCTTCCCTATGGGTCTGATGGGCTGGATGCGGGAGCGCTGGCCGGAGCGTTTCGGTCATCGGGTTGAGGAAAGAGAAGTGAGCGGCGCTGTCGAGAGAGGTGGGCCATGAGTGAACAGCAGCTGATGGTGCATAGTGTTAGCAAAAGATTTGGCGGCGTTGTGGCCAACGATGATATTACCCTTGCCGTTCCCCAGGGTCGTATCATCGGACTCATCGGTCCCAATGGCTCCGGAAAAACAACACTCTTCAACTCCATTGTGGGGTATCATCCGATCGACAGAGGCTCAATTCGTTTTGAGGGCAAAGAATTATCGGGTATGCGGGTACCTGAGATCGCACGCCTGGGTCTGCTGCGAACCTTTCAGCAGACTCGTATATACGGGAAGATGACCTGCGTGGAGAACATGCAGATCAGCGTTCCCCACACCAATGAAAGCTTTCGGACCATGTTTTCCAAATATCCCCGTGAGGTCACCGAGAAGGCCGAGAGTTTGCTCGAATTTGTGGGACTTTATGCCAAGCGCCACCTGATGGCGGGGGATCTATCATTCGGGCAGCAAAAGCTGTTGGAGTTTGCCATGGCGCTGATGAACGAGCCTAAGA
>JASFPE010000652.1:0-3075 GCA_050116155.1 Desulfobacterales bacterium | reverse complement strand
TGACTAGCTGCTCGCGGTTGATGGCATATTTAAGGGCAAGACGCACATTGACGTCGTCAAAGGGCTTAACGTCTGTAAACATCGGCATGGTGAAATGCTGCGTCCCGGTTACGGCGTTGACGGTGATTCCGGACTTGCGTTTCAGCAGATGCACGGTGCTGAGATCAACGGCACCGATGCAATCGACTTCACCGGTCATCAGTGCGGTCGTCCGGGCCGCCTGGTCGGCGAGCGGCACCTGCTCCACTCGATCGAAATGGGCCCGCCCTTCCTTCCAATAGTTAGGGTTGCGCTCACCCACATAGCGCACGCCCGGCTCGAACTTGGTTAGCTTGTAGCCGCCGGTGGCGACCCCTGATTTCCAGTCACAGCGACCGTCTTTGGACGGAAAGATGATAAAGAAATACTCTGATAGGACATAAGGGAAATCTGCATTACCACTGCCCAGTTCAAACACCACGGTCCGCTCATCAGCCTTGCGGATATCGGTCACCGCCTTCAGAAGCGGTTTGCCGGCCGATTTGGTGTCCTCGCCGCGGTGGTGGTTGATAGAAGCGATCACATCATCGGCCGTCAATGTTTTGCCGTTGTGAAAAGTCACGTCCCGGCGCAGGCGGAAGGTCCAGACATCGGCACCCGAACTTGTTTCCCACGACTCGGCCAGCTCCGGGATCGCCTCGCCGTTATGGTCGATCTCTGTCAGACAGTTGCCGATCGCGCCCACCATGAAGTGGTTGATCACCCCGGTCCCGTAAGTTGCGGGATCGAGCGACTCGGCCGTACTGCCACCCGTAAGGCCGATGCGGAAGTTGCCCCCCTTTTTTGGGGTCTCGGCCTGCGCGGTGGATTTCCATAGTGCAGGGGAGACGGCCCCCGTCAATCCCAGGATGGAAAGACGCCTTAAAAATTGACGGCGGCTTATCCGCCCCTTGAGCAATAGTTCTTCAAGTTTCATCATTTCTGACATGATGTGTCCTCCTTTGTTTCCTGATAGTTAAGATTAAGCTTTACGGTTTTCAGTCAATTGGATATGCGTGAGAACGATTTCAGCAAGCTGTTTTCCGAGGCAGGGAGGGATATCGTGCCCCATACCGTCGACCAATTGAAATGTTGCGCCTGGAATTAGCCTGGCGGTCTCCCGACCCCTTGACGGGGGAATCAGCAAATCGTCTGAACCGTGAACCACCAGGGTCGGTACTGAAATCGATTTGACCCAACCACTTGGGTTTTTCCTGGAGAAAATGGCAAGCAGCTGACGGTTGGCGCCGTCGGGCAAGTAGCAGCGGTCGAATGCTGCTGCAGCGATCCGGCGCGAGTAATCATCACCTTCGAAATACTTCTTGCTGCCAAATTGGCGGATGTATTCGATCCACTCCTGGATATACTCATCGCGGGATCTTGGAACCGACCACAGCGAGTCAATGAGTGTAGGGTCGATATGTCCGCTGCCGGACATGATCGACGTCATCGAAAGCACCCGCGTAGGATATTTCGCCGCCAGTAGCTGGGCGATGAAGCCGCCCATGGACATGCCGATGATGTGAGCCGTTTCGATGTCGAGCCCATCCATGAGCGCAATAACGTCCAGTGCCATATCATCCATGGTATAAGGCGGATCGATATCCTCTCCTGCTGCAAGCCGCCGCTTAAGTGCTTCAAGTTTCTGGCCGGCAATGCTATCAAATTTACTGGAGAGGCCGGTATCCCTGTTGTCGAATCGTATCGTTAGAAACCCCCGCGTCGAAAACGCTTCGTAAAACGATTCTGGCCAATGAATCAGTTGCGTCCCTTGCCCCCGAATCAGAATGACGACGCCTGCTTCCCCGCTGCCTGATGCTTCATATGCGATTTCAATCCGGCCGGTTTGTACGGTTTCCATTTCCGTTCACCTCCATTACAACATAATTGCGCACAAAAACAGTGATATCGCAAGCGTTTTTGGAAGATGCTAAGGCGTGGTCTAACCCATTTTCGCAAATAATGGCAAAATTTCCTAATAATGTAAATTAATGGAACGCCCTTCTGTTTTTAAGTTTTAGTTCATTCAATACAGAAGGGCGTCCCTAAGACTGCGGATTTTTGGTGGGCACGTTTAGCTTGACATCTGCATTTTACGTTGCCGCAGCGGTAGTCACCCTCTGTGGCATCCAGATGCTGATCGTCAGACCGGAACTCATCCCCGCACGGAGGCTTTGGATACATCGCCGTTATTTCTATGTCACTATACCTTTCGAAGTAAAATCAAATCATTTTTAAACGATATATGAGATGGCGACTAATAGCCGTTATGTTGTCCGTTTAATTATGTTGTTGGGATTTAATTCTGTTTTTTGATTTTATTTTATCTAATTCCCGGATAATAATAAATCGTCCATCTAATTCTTCTTATTTCTTTCCCTCTGCGTTTTCACCGGTATCGTTTTCGGTATTTAAGCTATGCGTTTCAGATAATTGTTCATAAGATCGTTTTCTCAAATCCTCTAACAGGAGAGAAAGCGATGAGCAGGAGCCCCACTCGCAAGCGTCCGTGCCGGGTATGCAAACGCTGGTTTATCCCCCACCCACGGCTCAAGGACCGGCAGAAGACCTGCGGAGATCGGCAATGTCAGCGGGAATGGCATCGTCGAAAGTGTGCGCAATGGAACCGCAACAATGTCGATTACTTCAAGGCCAACTATCTGGATAAAAAGCATGAGGCAACCCGCCCCCCTCAAAGTCGTCTGAAGACGGGACTGCCGCTGGGTTATGTTCAAGGGCGTATCGGTTCTCAGCATCTGATCATCATCGAGTATCTCAGCCAGCTGCTCATGGGTCGTTGCCGGCATCTGATTGATCAGCAATCCATGGTCAAGGGATCCGTCAGCGGCCAACTACCCCCTTCGGCGTTTTTAAGAGGTGATACGCATTCAAGCTGCTGTAATCACTAAGCATTGTAACGAACTATCCCAAAAACGATTTTAAGAGGTGATAAGCAGTTAAGTTTTTGTAAATACACATGATTTAAATCAACTATAGGCATTGAGGTTTTTAAGAGACGATCGACTTTGGTCAATGAGCCGATGTATAGATGATGCA
>JASFPE010000651.1:0-3088 GCA_050116155.1 Desulfobacterales bacterium | reverse complement strand
CGGATGCGTGGACCGCATCGAGAACCATATCAGTCGGTCCAGGGATTATGTCATTCGCTGTCTTTCAGAAGAGGAGCAGGAAGGGATAGAATCGATCACCTTCTTCGAAAATACTGAGAGGTAGTGGACTGGGGTTAGTTAGAACAATTGACGTTTAGACCGCTCAACTTGTAAGCCACTCCAAATCAAGCTTGCGAGTCTCCAAGGGGACGGAGATGCTTCGAAGCGAGCCATTGCCTTACCAAGCATGGGTAGATGAATTGAAGTAATATTGGATGGATCGGGCCACAGTTTAATTTGTGGACGACCAAACATGAGAAGATTGTTGACGACGCCTCTTCCTGACTGAATGTCGGAGATGTCATGGCCGGGGAAAGCTCCCCAGGTGGTAACCATCATGGCGTAGGCATATTCTGCACGGAGATTAATACACACTGAACCATAATGCAATTTGGCGATAGCCTGTTCGACCGCTACAGCTATCTCTGGTACTTGAAGTGATTTTGGATGCACGATAACCGTCGAAGTTAACGATCCCCATAGCGTTTCGTTTGCAAATTCAACTGCGCGTTTTATAAACTCTGCCGGGGTAGGAGCTTCAAGAGCCGTTTCGGCCAACAACCCACAAAATGATTCGTCTTTGAAACAGATGTCATTCTTATTTCTGGAGTCCACATTGCTTATGAATGTCCAGGGAAGACGGTCATTATTTGCAGCTCCAAGCTGTCTGGCATCCGGATGCTCCGAAACAAATGCCCTCTGACGTTCCTTTGCGCCGGGATAATAAGCTGTGCGGGTATCGATCTCGGCGAGTATGTTGGATATCGCCTCGACAAAATTATCCCGGTACTTCCAATTTCTGTGCTGAATGATGACACGCGGCGTGAGACAGTTGAAGCCGGCATTTGTCACGAGCCAGGATGCGATTTGCATGGCCTGTCTCTGGATGTCTTCAAAACCCCAGGGACCCGGAATGATAATAACTGGCGTCACATTTCCAAGTTCGGCTGACACGTATTTGGTCAGAATTGGTTTCCGGTTTCGTTTGTTTTCTATGCCTTCCTGCCCGGAACCGAAAACAATGGCATCAAAGATCTTAGCTGAACCGGTTAAATGAATCTCATCAATATTATCATGGCGGCAAAGAAACGCCCCTTCCTCAACTCCTCCATAGGTGATTCGCATAAATCCCATATCAATCAACGTATGGAAAACATCCTCTAAAATGGGGCCGATGTATTCGTTGACTGGATTCATTTTAAGTATGACCGCTTTGTCTTCGACAAATAATTTGTACAAAGAATCAATCACAGGAAGTGCGGCTTGATTGCCGCCGCCAAGGACAGGGCAGACAGCGCCCTGGTGATGCTTATCAGTATATACCCAGGACTGCAGTTATGCCCGGTTGCATCCATATTTCCCCGGTAATGTTCCTGAGTAGCAGTCTATCCAGCCAGTTTTGTGGGAACACCCTGACAACAGCTTGACCGTTTCGACGTATCGTCATGGGGCCAGGAATTCGAGGCCGACCAAATTTTTGAATGTCCGTTAATGATTTCCGCAATAAACGAATTTCACGGAATACTGTTGCCAAGCCTAACCACTCTTCGCCTTCACCCAAAGACCCAATCGAAACACCTTTCGCCTGAATGTTGGCACTGATCCAACGATCCGCATCTTTTTGCATCCGTCTTTTCGCCTCGTCCAAAACTGAGATCCGATCACTCAGTTGGACTCCAACCCATCTGTCTTTGTTCGACTGCAAGGTGTCCAAGGCTTTGTTAATATCTTCATCGGGTTTATGTCTAACAACCTGAGAAAATGGAGTATATTTCGGAGATCCGAACCTTAATTGCGCCATTGAAATTTCCTGTTTTACCAGCCCGAGCCCAATCTTTTCGATGGCCTTTCAATACTGGAATCGAATTGGTTCTATTTAGTATCAAGAACCTTCACATCTTCAGCTAACTCAGCTCTTTCTCCTACCGAATCCCGTGTTTATCTTCTTGGTGAGGAGTAAAATAATTTTAAAAAATAGTATAATATGCTAAATTTGACTGATACGCTGCCATTGAACCAGGTAGCCAGGATTTCTTTTGTTTTTACTGCTTTCAAGGCATAGCGGGTCAAATGATTTCTCATCAGAAAAAACAAATAGGTAGCAAAAATAACACCGGCATCCATTTGGCTGCCGAATGATTTTTTCCAATTCATTTCATATTCTTTTAATAGGTCGCTATTGAAAGTATCATGTTTAACGGCTTTTATGGCTGTTTGGCCCGCAAGTTGGCCGGCCTTCAGCGAAAAGTAAATCCCCTCGCCAATCGCGGCGAAAGTCTGCCCGGCTGAATCTCCGCAAACCAGCAGGCGATCGGAATAGGTGCGGTGAATTGGGCCGTTGGTTGCGTAATTGCCGCCGAAACTGAGTTCTCCCTCCAGAGGTATCCCCATTTTTTGCATGAATAGCTTGAAAGCTTTTTGCAGATCCAGTCTGTCGGTTTTCCGGTCTTTTATTACCGCCCCGGCACCTGCATTGAAATTGTTATTTTCCTTGGGGAAAATCCATGAGGCAATATACATTTCTTCATCATAGCAAAAATATGCTGTATCACGATTTAAAGTTGAATTCTTAAAAATGCCACCGATGCACGGTACCAATTCGATATTCTTCTTTACCAGATTGAAATCTTTCTGAAACCTGTAACTCGTGCCGTTTGCTAAAATAACCAATTTCGCATGCAATGTGCCCTTGTTTGTCTGGATCTCCAAAAAATTCCGCTGTTTTTTTATTTCTAAGAGCTTTGTCTCTAACTTCAAATTATCTTTGATCGGTTCCGAAAGCCATTGCAGGAATTCGGGTTTATCGATCATAAACATATTTTTATTAACTGTCTTTTGAATGTCGTCTATTCGAAACAATATCCTGGAAATTTTATTTTTGATAAACGGATAATTCTCGCGAGTAAACAGTTCAGAAAAGGTCTCCTCCCTTGTAATCTCCCCGCATCTCAGCGGATACCCAACCTTTGCTTTAGCTTCAAGAATCAGGTAGTTTATATTGTTATTGTCAAACTCTCTGGCGGCCATC
>JASFPE010000650.1:0-3094 GCA_050116155.1 Desulfobacterales bacterium | reverse complement strand
CTTTTCCCGACAGTGAAATCAATATTTCTCCAGTCGAAGGATCCGCCGAAGGACAGGTGGTCGGAGATGTCAGTGTCATGAGTATCGGAACCACTATGCATGATCCCGTGACCCTTATTGTCAGAGAAGGACGCGTTGTGAATATCCAGGGCGGTCCTTCTGCTCTCAAGTTCAGGCAGGTCCTGGACGCTCTGGAAGATGAGAAGGCATTCAATTATGCCGAGTTCGGTATTGGACTCAATTCGTGTGCACGGCTCGGTGCCACCAATCTGGAAGATTTGGGACGTCTGGGAAACTGTCATGCCGGGATTGGAAGCAATTTCGCCATCGGCGGAAATATTTTGGCCCCTAACCATCATGACGTGAATTACAAAGATGCCAGTATTTATTTCGACGATAAACTTGTGCTCGAAAAGGGTCGATGCCTGTTATAGATCAGATTCAAAATACTTTACAGGACCTCACAGACCATGAATGATAAAGTTGCCATAGTAAAAACCGCCGGCCATGATGTCGTGCCATTAAAAAATGCTGTTCAGAGTGCATTGGAATTGCTTGATTCCCCGCTCAAAGGGGTGGGACCCGGCAACTGCGTTGTCATTAAACCCAATATCACAAACGACAGTATCTCTTGGCAGCAGGGCATCGTCACCAATCCCAATCTTGTTCATGCCATCATAGAGCTTGTTGCAGAGCGAAACCCTCGTGAGATAATCATCGCGGAAGGCATTGCCGTTGGACAGGATGTCAAGAAGGCCTATTCCTTTTTAGGGTACGACAACATCGCCAGGGCTACCGGCGTACGCTTGGTCGATCTTTATGATGAAGCGTTTGTTGATATCCCGATTACGGACTCGAATATGCATTCAACGATGCAAATTGCCAAAACGATCATGGAGGCTGATTTCCTGATCAATGTGCCGGTGATGAAAACCCATGTTGCCGTCGGGATATCAGTCTGCATGAAAAATCTGATGGGCACCATTTCAGCGGAGCAAAAAAAGAAATTTCACTTCTTCGGTGTGGCCGAATCGGTCTTTGATCTGAATTCGGTGGTCAGACCGCACCTTTCCATAGCTGACGGCACGGTGGCCGGAGAAGGGGACGGACCCTTTGCCAACGATCCGGTTGGATTTCAGACCATATTGGCCGGAACGGACAATCGCCTCGTGGACACCATCTGCGCCAGGGTTATGGGTTTTGAACCCAACGATATAGAGATTTTAAAAATATGCAATGATCGCTGGGGTGCACTGCCCGAGGCAGGCATCGAAGTTGTGGGAGAAGCCACGGGTCAGACCGTTCGGCCATTCAAGCACGCCGCTGAATGTGTCAAACCGCCGCAAGGCGTTGAGTGCACGGAAGGGGGAGCCTGTGCGGCCTGCAGCGGTGCGATCGAACTGGCCGTTGCACGCGCCCGGCAGATGGATATTCTGGAGCAACTCAAGCCGCTGCGAATCGTCTGCGGTCCCGATTCAAACCCCGCCGGTACCGGGGAAAATGTGCTCGTTGTCGGGAAATGTCTCTCCCACCTGAAGGAAACCGGTAATTTTGTTCCGGGATGCCCGCCACAAATTTTCCTGATTACTGATGAATTGCGGGAAATGGCCGGTATTGACAGAATTTTTGGCTCAAAAGACGGCTATATTTTCTAGAAATATGAGATCATGCCGTTATTGTTATAGGCAGTTCGTCCGTACTTGATCTATTGGTTAACTGTGAAGTTTTACCATGACCCAAAATCTGAAATTTCAACATGCAGATTATTTTAGAGTAGGAGCTAATTATGGCTGGTGGTTGGACCCGTGATGGGGGTGTGCAGGATCAAATAGACGCCAGTTTAGAAGACGCAGTAAAGCTGGCCAGGAGTCGGTTGCCTGATGGTGAAGGCCCAACCCATTGTGAGGAGTGCGAGACTGTAATTCCAGAGGCTCGTCGCAAAGCAATTCCTGGAGTTCGTTTATGCGTCAACTGCCAGTCAGAGCGTGAGAAACAGCAGACAACTCCCACTGGCCTCAATCGGCGCGGCAGCAAAGATAGCCAGTTGAAGTGACCAGTTGTTTATTGATTGGTAAACCATAATCAAGGTATTAGTTAAATAAATCAAGGGCGTCCCTAAATTTCTAAATTTTTGCAATTAATGATGAGGCTAGAAACAATATGACACCCATGAGCCACCGTGAAAGGGTGCTGAAAGCACTCAACCATGAAGAGACCGACAGGGTACCCCTAGACATGGGAAGCAGTTCAACCACTGGCATCAATCTTCACGCCTATGAGAATCTCAAAAAACATCTTGTACTGGATATTAAGACAAAAGTTCTTAGTCACCGTTCACAGCTTGCTTGGGTTGATGAGAGTATTTTAAGGCTATTTGGCATTGATACTCGCATTTTAGCCCCACCACCCATGGAAGATAAACTGAGCCCGACTACCACAACCAAAGACGGGCTTGAGTCTTATATGGATGAATGGGGGGTTGTTCGAACAAAACCGGCAGGGGGACATTATTATGTTTCTAAAGCTCCTTTTGAGGGAGCGCATGTATCGGTTTTGGATCTAAAGAAACACAAATGGCCTGACCCGACCGATCCGAACAAAATAAAAGGGCTAAAGGAAGAGGCCCAGAGACTCAGGCAACAAACCGATTGTGCCCTCGTCTTAAACCTATCCGGGAGGTTGATCTCTTTGGGGCAATCCCTGCGAGGGTTTGGACCCTGGCTGGAGGACTTGGTCATAAATCAGAAATTTGCCTGCAGCCTGCTCGATATCGGTCTTGAAATCCAGATGGAACTTTGCAAACGAATGTTGGAGGCCGTCGGGAATTGCGTCGATGTTGTTTGTTTTGGAGATGATTATGGAATGCAAACGGGCCCTATCCTCTCACCTGATATGTACCGAAAAATTTTTAAACCTCGTCAAAAAAAACTATACAGTTTAATAAAGGCCAAAACCGACGCCAAAATTTTACATCACAGTTGTGGCTCCGTATACAAACTTATCGGCGATTTTATCGATGTAGGCATAGATGCCCTGAATCCCATTCAGGTATCTGCCGAAGATATGGATTCCAAAAAATTAAAGCGAGAGTTCG
>JASFPE010000649.1:0-3095 GCA_050116155.1 Desulfobacterales bacterium | reverse complement strand
CGTGAAGTGGTTCATAGTATTCGGTTTTTCCGAAAACGGTGCGGCTAATTCTGTCGATGATTTCCATATTTTCCCTGGCCTCGTTCTTATCGATGTGGGCTGCAATCTTGCCTTTGAGCATCAATGTTTCCATATTGGTTTTTAGAAGCTGCTCTTCAAACTTTTCTGTTCTTTTTAGATGTTTGAGATAAAATCTTTTTTTCTTCATTAATGCCTCAAAAATGTCGGCATCCTGGTCGATTTCTTCCAAAAAGGATAAGATAAAATCAATGCATTTAAACGCATCACTGGTTTGCGTATCCCATTTTTCGAAAAAGGCACGTAAAAGCCACAAGGCTTTGTCTGTTGCCGCAAACCTTGAATTTCTGATTTTAACTGTGAACCGGTTTTTATGATTTTCGCCAATTTTCTTTTTTATTGTTGAGACCAGGTTGCGGTCTATTTGTTTTGAAATAATCAGGCGTTTTAAGAACTGGCGGACGGTGGCCTCCGGTATTGCAAGGCTGAAAGAACCTCTTTTGTCGGGGAAATGGAAAACGATCAAAAGCGGTTTTTGGCACAGATAATTCAAAACTTTTTCTTCATCTTTTTGTTCAAAGCGATTATCTTCGAGGAATTCTTCCAGTTGAACCTGAATAGTTTCATCCGGGAAAAATAGCAGTTCCACCAGAGATTCTTTTTCGCAGTTGGAATCATCCTGCAGGATATTTTTTAGCTCTTCGATGGTGGGATTAGAAAAGGTAGAGTCTATATACTGAACAACGTCATCGCTGAGAGGTGTGCCTTCATTAAGGATACCAAGAATCTTATCTGCGAGTAATTTGCACTTATTAGCCATTTTACTTACATATAAGCAGACATTTTGATCATTAAGTCATGCTTCTGAAATCCGCCCGGCCCGCTCTCTTTCATTTGGCCATTGTCAAAAATGAAATAAAACGGGACGCTCATGATGCTGTATTTGGATGCCAGCATCGGGCTTGCCTCGACGTTTAGTTTTCCGACTCGGACTTTTCCTTTTGATTCGACCCCAAACTGGTCGATAATCGGTGCCACGGCACCGCAGGACGGTCACCAGGGAGCCCAAGCCCACATCAGTACCGGCAGTGGCGATTTTAATACCTTTTCATCAAAATTAGCATCCGTGATCATAACCGGCTGGGGTGTAAACAATTCTTCGGTTTTCAGCTCCGTTCCGCATTTGCCGCATTTTGCACCGGCCTTGAGTTTGCTTTGCGGTATCCTGTTTTTGGCACCACATCGGGCACATCGCATCTTGAAGCTTTCCTCCGGGCGCGCACTTTTTTCATCGGTCGGAATTTCCATGTGGCATTTGCCGCATTTGGCTGCCAAACCGATCCGGTCTGCCGGAATTCGATTGGCAGCGCCGCAGGCAGTACATTGTACTATGAAAGCGTTAGTCGGTTTCATCTAAAACTCTACCAAGGATCCAAATAGATCTACTTCATTGTTTATTCATCGCGGCTGGAAGGCGCTCCCACAGCATATAATAGTTTCGTAGGAGCGGCTTCCAGCCGCGATGTTTAATCAAAATTCTTTATAAAATAATGTCGAAAAATAGGAAGTAAAGGCAAAGGTGCTTCGCACTGTTGGAGGGCCGCTACGCTTGAGGACCGTTCCCTCGGAACTCGAGGGCGGAGGCTGAATAGGAATGAATTGCCTCCAACCTCTAACCTCAAACCTCCGGCGCACAATGAAATTGTGCTACGGCATCACTCCGTAAGCCTTGAGCTTTTTGTGCAACGTTTTTCGCGTAATTCCTAAGCGTCGGGCGGTTTCGCTCTTGTTGCCCCCCGCAGCTTCCAATGTTTTTAAAATTGTGGTCCGTTCAACATCTTCTAAAGATACAGACAAATCATCTTCGAGACCCATCTGTGCTGTTTGCCGGGGGATTTTCTCTTCATTTAGCAAGCTATCTTGGATAAAGGGCAAATCATCCTCATTCAGGTAATCCGATCGGGTCAGAACCACGGCGCGTTCAATCGCATTCATCAATTCGCGCACGTTTCCCGGCCAATCATACTTAATGAGATAATCCATTGCCCGGGGTGTAAATCCTTTTGTCTGTTTGCGGTTTTTAGCAGAAAAAATCTCCAGGAAATGTTGAGCAAGCAGGGGGACATCTTCTTTTCTTTGTCTTAATGTTGGAATTTCGATACCGACGACATTCAATCGGTAGTATAAATCTTCACGAAATGCTCCCTTGCCGATCAAATCGATTAGGTTTTTATTCGTCGCCGCGATGACTCTCACATCTACCTGGATGGTATGTTCTCCACCGACCCGGTTAAATTCCCTTTCCTGCAGGACTCGCAAGAGTTTTACTTGCATGGTTAGCGACATTTCACTGACTTCATCCAAAAAAAGGCTGCCGCCATGAGCCTGCAAAAAGCGGCCCTCTTTTCGGCGGTCCGCCCCGGTAAAGGCACCTTTTTCGTGGCCGAAAAGTTCTGATTCAAGCAGGGTTTCGGTGATGGCCGCACAATTGATTTTAATAAAGGGACCATCTTTTCGATGGCTATTAAAATGCATGGCACCGGCAATTAATTCCTTGCCGGTTCCGGATTCCCCGGTAATGAGAACGGTGGCTTCAGATGGGGCCACCTGGGCCACCGTTTCCAGCAACCGCGTCATGGCCGAGCTCCGACCAATGATGTTCTGTCGGTCAAACTGCTTGCCGAGGGTTTCTTTTAATAAGCGGTTTTCCTCCTTGAGCCGGGTGTGTTCCATTGCCCTTTCGATGGTGATTTTCAATTTATCAAAATCAAGCGGCTTGGTCAGATAATCGTGGGCTCCTTGCTTCAAGGCTTCCACCGCGGTTTCGACAGACGAATAGGCGGTCATGATAATCACCGGGATGGCCGGATTATGGGCTTTGATTTTATCCAGCGCTTCCAGACCGGACACCTTCACCATGCGAACGTCCATCAATACGAGGTCATAGGATCGTACTTGGACTTCATTGATCGCTGTAGAGCCATCATCAGCCTCAGAAACGGAATATCCCCATCCCCCAATCAGCGTTCGAAGCATGGTTCGGTGGGCGTCGTCATCATCAACAACTAAAACGGTAT
>JASFPE010000648.1:0-3096 GCA_050116155.1 Desulfobacterales bacterium | reverse complement strand
AGAATTTTTTGTTTTCATTGCTTCACCTCCCCTTCTTGGATAAACCAAACTTAAAAGATTTCTCTTTGCGAGCTTATTCGCCATTGTTGCGAACTTAGTCGCCCACGTTCGCCATGCAAACAATTCTAATCTTTTGAAAGGGAATATAATATAAATAGTTAACGCGAAGATGACCTGAAGATGATCAAAAGGTTAGATTGGCGATTTGAGGATTTCGGATTGCGAATTGCGGATTTCACGGCGGGCGGGGTGAGAGTGATAAATTGGATGCGGAATCAGAATCTTATCTGACACCCTCCTTTTAATCCCTTCCCGTCAAGGGAGGGGAGACGATCTGGTGAAAATGCTTTTTATATTTTATTCACCACAGAGCTCACAGAGTCCACAGAGAATAATTATAATTTATACTATATTAAGAAATGTAGGTCGACCGAATTTTATCTCTGTGGTCTCTGCGTTCTCTGTGGTAAAATTATTAATCTGGTAGGTCTAAAATCATACGAATTTATTTAACTCGCTACATTATTTAAATATTTGATGATATTTCCAAACGACGATCCGGGGCCGAAGACCTCGCTAATACCGTCTGCTTTGAGCTTGGGAATATCATCCGGCGGGATGGTGCCGCCCAGAATCACCGTCTTCCCTTCCGCTCCCTTTGCGTCGAGCAGTTTGACGACTTCGGGGGCCAGCATCATGTGATTTCCAGAAAGCGTGCTCAATCCGATCACATCAACATCCTCCTGAATGGCCGCCTCCGCAATCTCCGCCGGCAGTTGATTCCCCAGATAAATGACTTCCATGCCGGCATCGCGCAATGCACGTGCCACCATGATACTGCCTCGCCAATGGGCATCCATTCCAAGTCGTGCAATCAGGATCCGAATACTCTTTTTCATAACGGCTACCTCTTGTCTATTATTAACTCTGCTCTCAAGGCTGATGTACTTTTAATTTGGTGGTAAGAATCTTAAGGTTTCAGGTGTCGGGTGTCAGCAAGCATTAATTGAGGGATTTAGGAATTGAGGAATTGAGGAATTCACATATTCAGAAATTAGATCGACAGAATACCGCCAATCCCTAAATTCCTAAATTCGCAATTCCTAAATAATGTACCCTGACACCTGACACCCGACACCTGAACACTTTAATCTTCAAAATAAGCGTTACAATTTTAGATAATTTTCTGTCGATTCCGGAGTTAAAATCACCTAAAATAAAGGAGGGGTCCACGTCCCATACCGCTGCTTAAGCGTGCGCGATATCTCTCCCTCGGTTACATAAGACTTGACGGACTCGACAATGACCTCCATCAGGTTTCGGTCCTCATCACAACATTTCGCAATCCCATTCAATGCCCGCTGGACCTGATTTGCATTTCGTTTCTTTTTAATTTTATTGATCTTTGCTGACTGGATATTGAGCGTTTCCGGGACCTCAAAAAGATCCATGGGCAACTGTTCTTCCTTTACCTGATGACAGTTTACACCCACAATCGGCATTCTTCCGGACTCTACCGCCTGCTGGTATTCATACGCCGCGTTAGAAATCTCATTGTGTATCCAACCGGTTTCAACCGCCTTTACGATACCCCCAAGATTCTCAATTTTTTCAAGCAGCTCAAGAATCTTTTCTTCCAGTTGCTGGGTCAGTGACTCTACAAAATACGAACCACCCAGGGGATCTATGGTACTGGTAACCCCGGTTTCTGATTGCAAAATCTGATTGGTTCTCAAAGCGGTGAGGGCTGAAAGCTCGGTAGGTGTGCACAGGGCTTCATCATATCCGTCGATATGTACGGATTGCGCACCACCCAACACCGCCGCCAATCCATGATAGGCCGCTCTGGCAATGTTGTTCAACGGCTGTTGCGCCGTCAAAGCCACGCCGGCGGTCTGGACATGGAACCGGAATCGCAGCGAATGGGAATCTTTGGGCGCGAAACGCTCTTTCATAATGCGGTACCATATTCTGCGGGCAGCCCGGTATTTCGCAATTTCTTCGAAAAAGTCGTTGTGGGCGGAAAGGAAAAAACTCAACCGCGGCGCAAAACTGTCAATCTCAAGCCCGCGTTGGATGAGCTCCCGACAGCATGCAATCGCATTGGAAATCACAAAGGCCACTTCCTGAACGGCCGTGCAGCCGGATTCCCGGTAATTATAGCCGGAAAAGCTTACGGGATTCCAGCGTGGCACATGCTTTGTGCAAAATTCAATGGCATCACAGCTCAACTTAAAAGATGCCCGGGGAGGCAAAACTTCCGGTGCTATCGTGACGACGGTTTCCATTAAAAAATCGTTTTGACTGGTACCGGTAAGTTTCTCCAGGGCCAAGTTTCTGAGCTGAGCATTGGCAAAATACATGGATTGCACGGTGATATTGCAAATGGGCTGACATGTTACCAGAGACGTACTGATCTTCTCCACAGGTATATCATCAAATAAGATCTGCATATCCTCCAGGGTGTCGATGGCCACGCCGCCACGTCCTGCATCGGCGCACGCCATTGGGTCGGTCGAATCAAATCCTCTCAGGGTGGGATAATCAAAAACCCCGTTTATTCCATTAGCGCCTTCTTTAAGCAAAAATTTATATCGCTTATTGGTCTCTTCCGGAGGCCCGAAGCCGGCCAGTTGTCGAATTGTCCAGCTGCGGCCCCGATACATGGTCGGGTAAACACCACGCACAAACGGTTCCTGCCCGGGCATCCCCAGATCCTGTAAATAATTTAGATCGGAAACATCCGCCGGAGTGTACAGGGGTTGAATGGGTATTCCGGATAGCGTATTAAAATCGTCATTCTGTTCTTTCTGCGGGCCGAAAGTCTGCTCCTGCCATGCTTTCTTCTCTGCTTTGATTTTCTTGATGGCATCCGGGTTAAAAATCTTCGTCATATCGGTCATGTGGTCTGTCTCCCGAGATTAAATTATAAAAGTTCAAGAAACAATTCCCGGCAGGGTAACCGTGAATGTGCTTCCCTGGTCGGGTGTGCTTTTCACGGAAATATCGCCACCATGGGCGCGGGCTACCGTGCGGGCAAAACTGAGACCCAACCCGGTACCATTTTGTGATCGGCTGGGATCGCATCGATAAAAA
>JASFPE010000647.1:0-3101 GCA_050116155.1 Desulfobacterales bacterium | reverse complement strand
TTGTAGGTGGCCATGATTGCGTCGATCCTTCTTGCGATCTTCCGGCAATTTTCATGAAATCCCGCCGGGACCAGTTCTTATGTTTGTCAGTCATTTTTTTCCCATATCACTATCGTGAATATTTAATTTTAAATGCGTATCTGTATTATAAGAGGATATGGTCTTCACGCCACATCTTTGTTTTTCCACAAATCGCTTGCATTGTCCATTGACACGGATTTTACTTGTCCTTAATTTTGCTTATAGTGTCAACGACCACTTGCAAAGCGGGCGGATTGCATTTTTTTATATTGAAATCCGTTGAAAGGAGGGCTTATGAAAACCGTCACCAAAATCATCGAAGAGCAGGTGCAGCGCTGGCAAATTCTGCGTCAGGAGGGGGCGGAGGAAGCAAAGGGGGTTTCAGTCGTCACCCTCTCCGGCGAGCCCGGCAGCGGGGGTCGACTTGTGGCATCCAGATTGGCTGAAAAACTCAGCATTGATCTCTTCAACAAGGAGATCATCAACGAAATGGCAAAAAGTGCCGATGTCAGTGAAAAACTGCTTGAAACCTTGGATGAGCGTGGCCTATCAACGCTGGAAGACTGGATTTCTGGGCTGGTCCATGATCGGCATTTGTGGCCGGATGAATATTTGAAGCACCTGCTGAAAGTTATCGGCACTATCGGAAAACATGGCCGGGCCGTCGTTGTTGGCAGAGGCGCCAACTTTATTCTGCCGGCTGATAAAAGATATGCGGCTCGGGTCGTGGCTCCACAGGCATGGCGGATTGAGAATGTCTCCAGGGAATTCGGCATTTCTAGAGAAGACGCGAAAAGGCGGGTTATGCGAACCGAGTCGGACCGCCGGGCGTTTATCCGCAAGTATTTTAATGCGGATATTGAAGATCCCACTAATTATGATCTGGTGATAAATTCAGCCACCTTAACTGTAAACAGTGCCGTAAACGTGATCTCCGCAGCGTTGGGATGCCTGGTGGAATGTACGCTATTGAATTAGCTGTGTTTCAGAATTATGCTCGTCGATGGCTTTCTTTTGACCTGCTAAAAGAAAGGATCAAACCACCGGCCAGCTGCATCCGGATCCTACATCGAACTGCGTTCAGTCAAGACTAACTTCAGTTGCATCATACCCTTGTAAGGGCAGCCTTTTTGTTTTATAGAAGGGGATAATGATTGGTGAATGTATGAAAATTTTGGAACTGAAGCGTCATCTTAATAAACCGGAAGAATCTTACCTGTGTGATCTGATCCGTCGTGGCAGTGATTATATTCTCGTTAAATATGTGAGTGATAGGTCCGGTCGGATCGGTTCCGTTACCCTTCAAGCGGGATCGACAACATATGCATATTATAAAACCGGGATGGGATATGTCGTCTGGAAAATGTGTAATCCAAACGACAGGCTGGCAGGATATCTGTTTCACATTTGCCGTGACATACAACTGGAGGGGGATAAGATCAAATATCTGGACCTCTTGCTTGATATCTGGATCGATGCAGAAGGCCAGATAACGATTCTGGATCGGGACGAGGTTGAAGAATGTGCAATCAAGGGCGTCATCGGGGAAAAGGAGCTAAGGTGGATTGCCCAGCACGAGCAGGAAATTCTCGCAAACTGGGAACAAATCATCTCTGATTTTAATCTCCTATTTCAAACCTGAAATTACCCCTGCCCACCCAATTTTTTCCCTATCTGCGAGACACAATACTATCTTTTTTTACTTTTGTCTCTGCGCTTTCCCCGTGTGCGGCGGTCAGGACCGCGTCTGCGATCTAAATCTTTACGTCTTTCCAGCCCTGTTCTTCTATCAAATTTTACGCCAATTCCATCTGGCTCTATCCGCACAACTAAGCCCCTTAGTTTGAGATCTTTGAAGAGGATGTCGCCTGGAATTTCAAGGTGAATCAGCTGGCCGATAGAGAACCTGTTTTTTGTCTCAATAAATGCGCCAACCCGGCTGATGTTCGATATCAAGCCTTTGTAGGATTGATTTCTTGAGATGAAGGTTATTTCTTGACGGTAATCTTCTCTTGTAATTTCCCTGGGATCCTTTTTGTATTCTAAGGCCCGGTTTCCATTATTACGTTTACGAACCTCATCTTTATCAAGTATTTTCCCCATATTGGTATTGGAACCGGTGAAGACAGCTCCATAGCCATATTGGAAAAAAGAATCCTCTAATTCTTGGCGCCATTTAATTTCAATTTCATCGAAGCTTTTGATATTGTCTTTTTGCCATTTAATTTTAATGCGTTTAAATTCTTTCCTATTACTGATCGATGAATCACTTTTTTTGGCGATGTAAATTTTTTCTCCCGGATATAAGGATTGATCGGTTTCAAAATATATCCCGCTTTCACTGAGATTATACAATTTCGCTTTGTAAAAGATGCCGGGCAATATATTGGTATGCCATATAAAAGCATCAAACCTATAGCGTGTATTATCTCTGCGTTCAGACGTTAAATCCACTTTTTTGCCTCAAAGCGTAAAGGGCAAAGCCGCTGGTATGCAAAGTTACAAAGGCATTTGCCGTCCAAAAACATAGTAATCGCCGATCTTATTTTTTATAAATCTTTTCGATAAGCTCCGCAGGAAGCTCTTTTTTCCGCAATGTATCCAATTCTTTTTTGACAAGACGAAACATCTGAAATATTGAATCATTCAATTTCCTGAGATGCTCTAATTCGGCTGCCACCTCTGGGCGCATCTTCTTTTTTCTGACTGCTCTCAACTTTTCAAGATCTTCCTCAGCCAATATTTCAAATCCAGGTGGAGCATTTAAAATGGCATCAATTATCAAGGGCTTACTTCCATCGAAAAGTGATTCTCCGAAATGGGTCAGAATCTGCCGTTCGGTCATACCCACGAGTCTATCCCGAATTTCTTTTTCACGCAGAAACTTCAGGACAGCGTCTTCTTGTACCGGTTCATCCGGTAATTTCGCCTCAAGTGTTTCAAGCCTGGATGCATAATCCCTTTTATTCTTAAATATTTCAAGCTTTCTTCCTGTTTTTTCGAATACTTTTCTTCTTGCATGGTTTTTGGCGGTATCATCAAGATCCTTATCTTTTTCTATTGCGCCTAACTTTTTGTTA
>JASFPE010000646.1:0-3117 GCA_050116155.1 Desulfobacterales bacterium | reverse complement strand
CAAAAGAGGTGGTAGCGTTTGCCCGGAAATTCAATGAAGAGGTGGTGATTCCTTTTGCAGCGGAACTTGACAGGAAGGTCCAGCAAGACCCTGACTATCTTCCCCGTGAATTTATAGAGATTGCGAACCGGTGGGGACTTTACACCATGTGGATACCGAAAATATTCGGTGGACGGGGGTACAATCTTCCCTCATTCTCCTATTTTATCGAGGAGATTGCATCTGCATGTACGGCCATGTCCAATCTGATAGGCGTTCACTACCTGGGTGTTGCGACGCTTATTGCTACTTGGAATACAAGGATCATCAGAAATATATTCAGAGATGTGGTGGAGGGTGAAAAATCTGGCAAAGCATGCCTCATTTCACTGGCACTGACGGAACCGGGTGCGGGCACAGATGTGGAGGAAACCGATCTCATGGACCGAGGCAATATAACCTGTTATGCGCGAAAAGTCAGCGGTGGATACTCGGTGAATGGCAGTAAGGTTTTCATCTCGAATGGGCACCTTTCCACCTGGCACATGCTTTTTTCTTTTGCCGACCTGAATAGACCATCTTCCAACCTTGTCATGCTGGCTGTAAAATCGGGTTTGGATGGATTTTCCTTTGGCAGAAAAGAGAAGAAAATGGGACAAAAGGGATGCCCCGCAAGTGAGCTGGTATTTGACGACTGTTTTGTACCGAATAAGTACGTATGCCTGGATCCTGACCAGGCAGACAAGCTTTCCCGTTCCCGCACAAAATCAACCATGCAGCTGATTGATTATGTTTTTTCTTCCTCAAGGGCAGGCGTAGGGGCATTCGGAACCGGTGTCGCCAGAGGTGCTCTCATGGCGGCATTAAAATTTGCGACAGAAACCGAGGTTGAGGGAAAGCTGTTGATCAACCATGGCTGGGCTCAATCCATGCTTGCTGAAATGTACAGGAACGTAATAGTGTCACGTTATGCTTATGTTGAAAGCAATTATGCAAATGGCATGGATGGAATGTTCAGGCTGCTTCAGTTGAAGCCCGCATATTACATTACAAGATACATGCCCTCCATGGTTATCAATAAAATTGTAAGCCCTTTCCTGGGCAGCAGGCTGGGGACTTGGCTTATGCGAAAAATTCACTGTGATTTGCAGGCTGACGCGGAAATTGAACGGACTTCAGGGCTTGGATCTCTCGCAAAAATCACCGGAACCGATGCGGGGGTAAAGAACGGGCAGATGGCCCTAGAGTTGATGGGACAGGCAGGACTCCGCCAGGAACGTCTGGCTGAAAAGCATTTAAGGGACGCAAAACTGATGCAGATATACGAGGGCACCAATCAGCTAAACCGCCTGAATTTGTTCAAATGCCTGATGGCTAGAGCGTATCCACAGGCGAAAGTGTTCACAGATTAGCACAGGGCAATAGTGAGGATATTTTACCTGTTTAATTAGATTCAGATACTCACCTCTACTTTGCGGGGCGCAAGCCCTGCGGCCCGGAAGTCGACGGTGTAACCTTTTCATAAGAGTATAATATGGTCGGCACAGAAGATCAGGAGTACAGGATGATAAGAAGTGCGGCTGCCGAGTTCGCAGACAGGGAACTGGCCCCGTTAAGGGAGGAATTTGACGCTTTTCCTTACGGGCCATTTTTTCAGCCTGTGCTTGAAAAAGCATTTGAACTCGATTTTTTTCATCTGACTTTGCCGGAGGATCTGGGTGGAGCTGGAATGGGAATCCAAGCACTATGCATCGTCCTTGAGGAAATATCGAGGCAGGACGCAAGTCTTGCTGGTGTGATTTTCACAAATGCATTTGCGCAGGAATTATTACTTTCTTCCGGCAGGAGTTTTGCGTTACAAGGGATTGTCGAGGGGGTGGATGTGGTCAATGATTTTTTGATTGCCTTTCCAGTGTTTAACAATCCATCGGAAATCAGGACTAAGGTGCGGGTGCGCGAGGAAAATGAGAACTGCATTTTAAGCGGAAAACTTGAATATCTTGTGATAGGAGGAATGGCGCGCTGGTCGATTATACCCGCGGTGGATGAAAACTCGCAGGGATATTCATTTTACATTGCAGACCTTAAAGATGCTGATGTTATGAAAAGTGAGCCTGTCCTCAGTTTGGGGCTGCGATCTTGCTTTGCTGTGGATGTTGAATTTGCAAAGTTGGAGGCTATTCCGGTCTGTCAGACTGGCAAAGGTGATGATTGTTTCCAAAAAACTGCCGACAAAATGCAGCTTGCCGCTGCAGCAATCTCGGCTGGTATTATGAAAGGATCGTTTATGGAGGCATTATCTTACAGTAGAGAACGCGACCAGGGAGGTAGAAAAATCATCGGCTGGTCGGAGCTGAAGATGATGCTTGCGGAAATGGCGGTTGAAATAAAAATTGCCGAAATGATCATCTCAAAAGCCTGTCAGGCTGCTGAAAGAAAGGAAAACGGGTGGGAACAATACGCAAGTGCAGCGACCATACATGTTCAAAATGCAGCCGTTTCGGCAACTACCGACGGTGTCCAGGCCCTTGGAGGTGTTGGGTATATGAAAGATTTCGGTCAGGAGAAACGCTTTCGTGATGCACAGCATATGCAAGCCGCACTTGGCCTGGCTCCCTTGAAGAAAATAAAATTATTAAAGCGGATGATTGGAAAGGAGATATAGGCCATGAAAAGCTTTTTTGATGATTTAAAGCCAGGAAACACCGTTACTCACAATGAAGCCACCTTTGATTTGCCTATTCTTTACTTCAGGGATGACGCATTCGGACTCTATTTTACGGCAGATTATAATAAGGTAAAAGCAATAATGCCCTCCGACAGATTATATCCGGTGGTTCTTCCCAATAAAAGGGCAATTGTAGCCGTTTTCGCATTTAACTATATTAATACCTCCATCGGGACATACGGAGAAGTGGCTGTTGCGCTCCCGGCTGTTTATGGAAAAAAGACAAATGCGTTAAGCGGCATGCTTCCCGCTGCGCTCGAAAGCCAGTACCCCGGGTTTGGTGTTCTTGTCATGCATCTGCCGGTTACAAGAGTTGAAGCACGGGATGCGGGAAGGGGAGAGTGGGGCTACACTAAATTTATCGCAGACATGCGTTTTAATATCACTCCTGAATTTCTGGAATGCAGAAT
>JASFPE010000645.1:0-3127 GCA_050116155.1 Desulfobacterales bacterium | reverse complement strand
CCAGATTTTACAATGTACTTTGATGGTTCGCGTCGCTCTCTCAGATATTTCATTACACCGTCAAGGCCCTGTTCGTATGAAGCGGCCAATTCAGGATCAAGGGGATTTTCTTCAATATAGAGATCTTTTAGGTTCTCAAGCTGGGTTATCGATTTCGGGAGAGTCGTCAATTGATTGTCTTTAAGGTCCAGAGTCCGCAGGTTGCTCAGCTGGCCGATGGACTCCGGCAGTGTCGACAGTTTATTTCCGGGAAGGTGAAGGGCCTGCAGGTTGGTTAATTGACCGATGTACTCCGGCAGTGTCGATAATTGATTTCCCCCTACATGAAAAGCCTGCAGGTTGGTTAATTGACCGATGGACTCTGGCAATGTCGTCAGTTGATTTGCGTAAAGGTTAAGAGTCTGCAGGTTGGTTAATTGACCGATGGACTCCGGCAGTGTTGTCAGTTGATTGGCGTCAAGGTTAAGAAATTGCAGGTTGGTCATTCGGCCGACGGACTCTGGAAGTGTCGACAGTCTATTGGCCTCAAGGGTAAGAAATTGCAGGTTGGTCAATTGGCCGATCGACTCCGGCAGTTCAGTAAAGAGCATTTCGCTTAAATCGAGTTCAGTTTCCCCTTCCTGCAACGCTTGATCAATTTTCTTTTCCACTTCTCGGTAGGTTTTATCTTTTATCATCGCAACCCTCTCCTTTATAGGGATTTAGGTTTTGCATTGAGTGGGGCCTATGTATTTAATTGGCCTTCCTATAAATTGAGCCCTTTTCCTTAAATATAAAAAAATATCGCGGCCCGAACATAGTTCAATAATTCAATAAATCACTCCATCAAATTCCCTGTCTTAAAAATGGCAAAATGAAGGCAGACTTTAATAAAAAAATCAATAAACCAAAAGCTATGGATACTTGCAGTATGGACCACTCAGAAAAATTCAAAATATTCTGCAAGGATGATATACTATTGGTTAAAAGAAAGGAAATAATATTATGAAAAAGGAACATAAGGCTATTCAAAAATGGGTGAAAAATCAATACTCTGATTACTTCACTGTCGAGGCTGAGTCTGTTGACGGTCAGAATCCATTGCCTGACAAGAAATCCCATATTTATCAGCCCGACGTGCTCCTCAGGAAAAGAAAATCAAAAAACATTGCTTATATCATTGAAGTGGAGAACGATCTGGTCAGGAAAGCTCTTGTAGGTGCATCAGTTCTTGCGGATTATTGCATAGGAAAGATGCAAAAAGTCAAGCCTGCCTTAGTTTTTGTCATTTACTCACGCGAAGGGATAAAACAAATACCAAATTTCAGAGAAAAGATAAAAATCGCAAAAAAATACTGCAAAAACTTAAAGAACATAAGAATCTTTTCAACATCTGAATTTAAAAAATTCAAAGTCACTTAACAAGCTGCAAAGCCCATCTATTATTCCACCCTCTTGCAGCCAACGAAAAAATTATAATTTCATGGACGTCCCTTAAATTGGCAGCTTAACTGTCATTGACATCCGGAGGGTTCTGACCGCTGTGTGTCAACTCAACTTTCGTTCAGGGCATATAATTTTATGGGCGTGCCTCTTTCCCTGGTTTGCCGAAAGGACAAGGATCAACAAAGGAAAATCCGCATATTAAGATGGCATAGCAGGACTGATATTTCCTTCATTATCAAAGGAAAGAGGGCCTAATTCATCCAATATTTTTAGATCTTTTCTTTCCGTAAGCTCTTCTAAAAGCTTTTCCGATATCTCTATTTCCCCTATTTCCAGGGTATTCTTTATATGCACAACCCTTCCAGCTTCAGGATCTACAGCGCCGATGGTTGTAAAAGCGGCATCCACAGCTTCTTGGTCTGTTTTAAGGGCAATCGGTATCCGCCCCTTTTCCGGTGTCATTCCAGCTATGGCATTGGTTGCCATGGCGCCCAAGTCTATCTTACTGATTAACCTTTGCGTAGTGAAATCGGCCAAACCAATACCAATGGCATTACCGTGGGATTCTTCCGTTAAATCCAGCACAACAATTCGCGTAATCTTGGGCCTATCCGGTTCTTTCTCACCGATAAACATGATTCGACCAATGACGTTGGTGTCCAGACCGGTGCCGCTGATATTTTTTCCGATCTGATCGGCAATAAGTACATCCACTTTGTCAAATGGGAGTCTGGCCATCAGTGTTTTGGCTTTTGCCAATAGCTTTTCTTCTTCTATATGAAACGCTGAAGGTTTGATCGCTCTGATGAGTGCAGTTTGGTCATAGACGTTTTCCACAATCCCGATTCCGCAAAGTATTGGCAGCTTATCGAGGATGATACCGCCGATCTCGGGGATAACCTTTCGGTATCCATAATGGACGGTTTGCTTGTGGACCTCTAAACATCCCTTATGTTTGCCCATACCGATCGCCATCATTTTCAGGAGTCCGCTCTCAATCGGTCCCTCGAATTCGGTATGGGGTTTGATACGGTTCACCACGATAATCGCGTCCGCCTCAGAAGCATGCTTATCCACATATACGGGGAAACCAAAGGAGGAGACCCCGATCTGGACGACCTCCATGGACGATATAATCGGTGCGCCAATGCTTTCTTCGCTGATACCGAGGCTTTGCAATACTTCCATTTGACCCTCGGCCGTGCCCCCGCCATGACTTCCCATAGCTGGAAACAAAAAGGGCTCGGCACCTCGCGCCTTGAAAAACAGAACAACCTCTTTTAGGATAAGATCCATATTGGCAATGCCGCGGCTTCCCGCGCTGATGGCGATACGTGATCCTTTCTTGATTAAAGAGTCGATTCTAACAGATTCAAGCTCTTTCTTTAAAGCCGCTTCAATGCTTTTTACCTGAGGCGCATCAAATACCTGCCGGATGCGGTACATATTGGGATATTTTGTCATTTTTTTACTCCTGCAGTTTTTTTCTGTCACTCTTTCAATGGCATCCTATTTCCATTTGGTACTATACGAATAGGGCAGCGATATGCCCAAAAAGCAATAACGACTCATATGTAAATATGTATCGGACGTCCCTTTCTCCTCTCTCCCACGTCCCTATCACCCAGCAAGAAAAAAATGATTTTTTTTGTCCAGGGACTCCTTATATTATTTAATCATCGTAAATAACAACCCTAACGCC
>JASFPE010000644.1:0-3133 GCA_050116155.1 Desulfobacterales bacterium | reverse complement strand
AGTGGTTTCGTTGTCTTGGAATAATGGAATAATGGAATAGTGGAATATTGGGTCTTAAAAGTCGAATAAGATCTGATGTTTTAGATAAAATTAGGCTGTATTCCGATTAAATAGAACCATTTTTCCAACATTCCAACATTCCATTATTCCAGTGCATTGTATATTCGCTCTTCATGGATATTGGTGCATTAGCCTGTTATGACCCGATCAAACAAGTTCACCAGCTGCCTTTCATACCATCCCTGCAGATTGAAACCATCCAGGAACCCATTGTGCCCCCCGTAAGGTTGAATAACAAGATTTGTCGACGCATTTGTTTCAAGCTCATAAAAATCCTCCACAGGGATTATCGGATCGTCTGCAGCGGTCATGATCGTGGTGGGTACGGCATTGTCCCTGATAGCTCCACGGACTACTGAATATGCTTTGAAATAATCCTTGGTGGAATGATAATCACTATAATCGTCAAGTAAAACATCGGTTACTTCTCTAATGGTTTTATGTTTCATGATTTTATTGAAATCATATAAATCAGGGAATAGTCTCTGTTTTTTTATCAGCGAAGTGCGCCATTTTTTCAAGAAATAACCTCTAATGATAGGAAAGTGATCGATTCTATCGGTTGCTTTGTCCGGATCCAGAACCGGACTGATGGCCACCGCATACTGTAAATTTTCAACAGGGTTGTCGTTGCATTTGCGAACGATTCGTAAAACGAAATTGCCGCCCAGTGAAAAGCCTACCAGAAAGACTGGAGATTCTGCGTTTAGGTCAGCCGCCTGCCTTACGGCCTGAAAAACTTCATCCAGCAGTACGGCATAAAAAAGACCCGTGTTCAGGTGGTGACTGTCGCCATGGTCTCTGAAATTGAGTCTGAAAATGTCGTACCCGCTCCGATAAAGTTTCCTGCCGGTACACAAAACGTAGGTAGAATCTGCACTGCCCTCCCACCCGTGCAAAATTATCACCAGCCCTTTGGCCGGTTGTGAATTTTGAGGGGAATAATAACCCAGCAGTTGAATGCCGTCAGATGTTTCGAAAATCATTTCCCGCGCGGCATCACGCATGGGATTTTTACCCCACGTGCGAAATTTGGCGCTGGCCAGGATGGTTTGAAGGTGAGCCGATCTGAAAGGCAAGGCCGGAAGATACGAATTGGATGTCAGCATGATTTATTCGCCTTCACCATCTCTGTTAAGCTGGATTTCGAATGCCTGATAAAAAATGAGCTCCCATTTCCAGGATTGAAGGTCATGGCGAATAATATATACGGCCTGATCGTCTCCAATACATTTAAAATATCGATGGTCCGGAGCCAGCCATCGATCTACAACTTCTTTAACCTCGATTTTTGAGCTCTGCAGTATAATGAATCTCGGAGTTTCCTCTCCACGGTAGCCGGAGTAGCATTCGACGTTTATTTCCATATACGGTTCCTATACAATTTGTCAGGTTTCAGGCTTTGAGTCTTAGCTGTCAGGTCTTATAAGGTGTCAGGTGTCAGGTGTCAGCAAAAATAAGGTTTCAGGTTTCAGGTGTCAGGAAAAACTGGTGTCAGGTGTCGGGTGTCAGGTGTCAGCATTCTTTCAAGTGTCACTAAGGGGCCAACCTTGGGCGAGAGGTTCTATGTTTGAACCAAAAACCGTTGATTCTTCTGATACCTTCCAGCGTCGCTCTCGTTTTGGAATTTTTCGCTCTAATGTTTTTTCCAGTCCATTCAGCATGCGAATGCACTCCTTGTAACGACCCCTGAATTCTAGATATACTTGTTCTGTAATGTATCCTTTGAGTTTCGCCATAAATAGGTGGTGAATTGTCTCATTTGCTTCAGCCATACTTCGATTCACGCCTTCGATTTTGTTACGGATATGCCGATCATCATTTTTCTCGGCAAGTTGCGCAGGTGCACTGTTTGACGAGCGCCTGGCCTGGCTTCCCAACTCGTATTTTTCTTCTTTGGGCCAGTTGTATGTCAAATCACAGACGTCGATGTGTAACTGGCAAAGTTTTTTATAGACCTCAAGGTCTTCCACATCTAAATAATTCTTCGTTTTCACCATATTTTCCTGACACCTGACACCTATATTTTCCTGACACCTGACACCCGACACCTGAATTAATAAGATGCTATTGGATATCACGTACCAAAAACTTGTCAAGAATTGAATAAGCCCGGGTTACCGTTTGAAAACGGATAGAAGGGCGAAAGCATAGGTGATGATGGCAGCAAACATAATATACGGCAGTCCGAAACTGAGGGCAATTTGAACGGATGCGATTGACGCCAGCACTGATGCACAGCCGTTTGCCGACCAGGCATAGGCACGCTGGGTCGGATTTTGTAGAAGGTATTGCATCCCGAGTGGGAAGGGCAAACCCATCAGGAAGCCAATTGGGCATAAGAGCAAGAATGCGGCGATATATTGCCAGGTTATTGAGAACTTTAAGATTTGATCGACGATCCACCCGATCCCCATCATCGTCCCCAGAAGCAGGGCAATTAGGATTAACAGCAAATTTCCCAGTCGCGGCACTTTAAATTTTATGCGCTGGGTCCAAAGGCCTCCCAGACTTGAAAAAATCAGAATTGCCGAAAGCACCACCGTAAAACTGATAACCGGATCGCTAAAAATCAGGATATACTGTTTGATAAAGAAAAGCTCGCTGAACATAAAGCCGGCACCGACACCGAGAAAATAGATGCCCTGGGAAGTCGAGGGTTTGCGGTTTGCTTTCAGGAATACGAGGATCGGGGTCACCAATAGAAAGATTGCGACGGCGAGAGCTTCGATAAAAACTACCGACACAATCACTTCACCGGACATAAATAAGGCATAAAGCCTGCTCCCCATGCTTTTATAAAGTGCCTTCAATTTTGGCCATTTTAAAAACCTGCCCGGAAACGGGCGACTGTCGGTCTGGGGTTTCACATCGAGTAAATATGTCTTGAAGTAATGTTGTTCGGCTCCTGTTGCGTAGGCCTGCGCCAGACGGTTGATTTCGTCAAAATGGTAAGGTTCCTTGAAGATGTTATATTTGTTGGCCAAATTGCGATTCATATCCGGCAAATAAACCAGATCGAAGTTCAATTCAGACGCAAATTGTTGCAATGCCCTGGTTTCCGTAAAGGGGG
>JASFPE010000643.1:0-3136 GCA_050116155.1 Desulfobacterales bacterium | reverse complement strand
CAATCCCTGGGAAAGAATAAAAGCAAACATGCCAAAGGGAACAAAAAAGCCGGTCTGGATAATCCGTTCAATGTATAAAGTGTCATTTATTACTGCAAGCGATAGAATGATAAAGCCAAACAAAAAAACAACTGCTTCAACCCGCTTCTCGGAAAAAGAGACGAGAACTACAAAAATACAATATATACACATTAAAATAGTGATGATTTCATATACATTGACTGTATACGAGAAGAATCTGGCCGGCGTAAACAGCACGATACATGAAAATACTACTCCTAGGACACCCAGAAAACGTAGAACCAGTGTCAAAAATTTAGGAAAGAGCAATTTCATAAACAACGCAAAAGCAGGCACCGACAGGAACCACGAAAGGTATTCGAGTTTGAGCATCAACTCCCAGCTAATTGCTGGAAAAAGATGAATCAGAAATCGCTCACCGGTTGAAAAAAGCCGCACCGCAATCAGAAAACAGAAAATGCTAAAGTAAAGGGTCGATCGATCCTGTTTTCTGACGATAAAAAGGAAAAGATAGTATAGCGCCATAACGGCAAAGCTGCCGACGAGAAAAAAATCGAAACTGATTTTTCTGTCCTGAATTTTTCGGATATCCTTTTTACTACCCAGTTGAATAATCTCCCATACACCGCCTCTTCGATGGTGGAAATTGGAAACGTGTATAATAATATCCAGTTGATTTGCGGTGGGTTCAAAATCAACATCGTGGCGAAAAAATCCGGGAATTGTAGTTTCCCGGGTTTTACCGGTTGAGCCTACCGAGGTAACCTTTTTCCCGTTCAAAAACAAGGTGTAGGCCGTCGATATTTCACTCAATCTCAGGGCCAGCGGCTCTTTTGGGGCATCGAGCAAAATGATGAGACGATAGGTGGCGTAACCTTCGCCGGAAACCTTGAGACCTTCGATTTCGAAGTTGTTCCAGTAGCTGGGTACTTTAATGAAACTTCTTCCCTGAGGAGGGGCTGCTTTTAATAATTCCGTCGGGTCCAACAACTGCATCCAGTAGAATTCAAACTCGCCTCTGAGATCAGCGGGTCCATCTTTTGTGAAATCCCAATCGGCTAAATCGAGAACGCCCTGAACAGCTTCCGGATACATTTTTTGTGCGTAATTTGGGCGGCAGGCCGACAATAATGAAAGCTGAAAGATGAGCAGAATCAATAATGATTTATAGATACGAGAATTCAAGGTTTTTGCTTTTCATAAAATCTGGAGTAATGTGGTTCCAGGAAAAAGAAAAAATCACAGAGAGAAGAGCAGAGCCGTCAGCCGGAAATTCGATCCAAACGAGATATTTCGTGATCAGGGCGGTTCATCATCGCGGCGTGGTATTGAAAAAGAGATTTTCATTGAGAACGATATTAAAACGATTCACACATGTCAATGATAATACACATCCCGTTTCACTATGCATGATCCCGTCAGGTTTGAAGTGCAACATTGCCATAATCTCGGGCCGCCTTTGCAATCATTGTCTCAGGTCTGCCCTCTTCGATATCATAGATTCTAAGACGATCACCATTTTCAAATCTGACATCGATTGATCTCAGGTTGTATCGGTGGATGACCTCTCGAAACTCGGGAAACTCAATATACAATTCCCCGCTTTTGCCGAATTGCGTATAATTCATCTCTTGAGTTTCCAGGTCACACATTTTAGCGATATAAAATTTCATGGCTGCTTTGCCTCCTTTTTGAGTCATTATAAGAGCAAACGCCATGCCTAACCTGTTGATGTGATCTTTTCCCAAACCACGCGTTAGGGTCGAAGCGATTATTTCGATTTTAATCTCAAAAATAATGCAATGATTTTAATATCTTATAAGTTTAATGACTTGACTAGAAAATGAATTCAAAATTGAAGGAACTTTACCAGGGGATGATTCGGTCAATTTTGATCGCACCGAAACGGTGCAGCAAAGGTTGACAGAAATATGGCATCTGCGAGTCGGGAGTAAGTAAAATCAGCAAGTTAGGTCATATCAACAAGAGTTTACAATGCAAATAAAGTTGCACACTTTGAAAGATTCTCTAACCGCTGCGCACGGTCTAGCTTTTTTTGTAGATATTTTTCAGTCCCGTGTTTGCTCTTCTATTCCCGTATCTCTGAAAATGCTCGTAGGCTTGGTGCATAAACGTTCTGATGGTTGCCTCTCTTCCGGGATGAATACTCGAGTCGTATGAAACGTCCAGATACGGGGTTCTCATTTTTTTCATTAAAGGCTTAACAATTGCGGAAGTCGTCATACTCGGCATGCACGTAAACGGAAAGACATTGACCATGCCATTATAGCCGGTGCGGGCACAATTTACGATAGTTGCAATACTCAAGCAAGCTTCGGTGCCCATGTGAAAAGAGTAGATGTCATCTTTTTCTAAGATTCTCTCCAGATGCGCAACTTTATGATCTTGAACGACATCAACTATTCTGTTCATGCGTTTGTAAATTTGTTTCTGTCGATATTCCTGATAAAGCAGATCTCCCCCGAATTTTGTTATCGCTTTTAAATAGCCTCTTAATGCGGAGAAATTTAATTGTTTCAAATTTAACCGCAAGCCATATTTAGCGTTCCTTAATCCATCATAACTAATGTAATTCACCCATTCGGCAAGCGAGGCATTTACGACTTCGGCACCATGCTTTTCCAGAACCCGGATCAAATCTTGATTGGCATCAACATGCATTCGCAAGAATATTTCCCCCACAATCCCGACCAGCGGCTTTGGAGGAATAGAGTGTTTGATTAGAGTTTTACTCTCTTTGATAATATTCCCCAGCCTATCCATAATCTTGTCACATTTTTTCTGGACCGCATGTGTTTCAAAGATTGTTTCCATAATTCCCAGGGAGCGTTCAATAAATTCTTCGGTACTTCCCTGTCGCTTTTCATAGGGTCTGATTCGCCATTGGAGTCGATCCAAAATGTCGGCAACCAGCACAGCCAGATAACTGGCCTTTCTGAAATCCAGAACTCTCTCCGGTTCGATCAAACCGTCCAGCGAATAACCGTCACGCGTGGTCAGGGAGACAATTCTCACCTTATCCAGACCGGGAAACATATCCAGCACCATGCGTTGGTATTTATTGTACATTCCGAACCGGCAGGGCCCATCTGCT
>JASFPE010000642.1:0-3138 GCA_050116155.1 Desulfobacterales bacterium | reverse complement strand
GCACTTCTATAGTGCGCCATTGGAATTTGTCAATTATGCAAGTCGCATGATAAATGGACCGCAGGGCTTTTCCGAGTTGCTTACCAAGGTTAAAGCCGCCACTGTTAAAATCATCCCCCAAGTCGGAAAACCAGCATTAAAAAATTTACAACCCTATCGCAAGACCTATCAACGGCTCAAGCGGGAGTGGCCAGCATCACGTGAATCGGTTATCCAAACACTAAAGAGCCCTGCTTTGAGCGGCACATATTACGGTAGCTTGAAACCGGATTCTAGAGCACCGAATCTGACCAAAAGGGATTTGAAAATCATACCGCTAATGGAATCCATGGACCGATTAACAGATCTGAAGAGCAACGGTTTTCCGTTATTCAAAGACTTTGTAAAATTTACGACAGGCTATGTTCATGAATCTACCCGTAAAGGTCAAGTTCCGCCGGTACACAGTTTTTTTGATCGGTGTGAGAAAGTATATCAACTCGGCAGCGCACTGCAGGATGAAATGGATCACTATTTGTTGTTTTTAAAGATACGATTATTTGCTTATGCGAATACCGAATTGGCCGAAAGAAAACAACGCAAGAATATACACTATTTCGATGATTTATTGATACTCGTGAAAAAAGCTCTTGATGCCAAAGATGGCAATCTGCTGGCAGAATCCGTTCGGAAGAAATTCAAAGCCGCCCTGGTGGATGAATTCCAGGATACCGATGACGTTCAATATGATATCTTCACAAAGCTATTTGCGATCAAGGATCATCTCCTGTTTATGATAGGAGATCCCAAACAGGCAATTTATGGCTTCCGAGGCGCAGATATTTTCTCTTATATGAAGGCCGCACGAAATGTGACCGCAAAGTTTACTTTGACGAAAAACTGGCGGTCTGATCCGGGTCTTATCTCGGCGGTAAATACCATATTTTCGAACGTGGATTTGCCGTTTGTATTTAATGAAATTCCTTTTGAAAGACAAAAAGCCGGAAAATCTGTCACGCCCGAGCGCAAAAAAGATGATCACCCGTTGATTATATGGCTATTAGATTCAAAAAATATCTATGGCGAGGAAAAGATTATTAACAAAGCAGATGCTGTGGAGTTGATTGCCACTGCAGTGGCCGAGGAGATTTGCCGATTAATCACACCCGGATCGTCGCATGTCGCCCGGGGAGATATCGCTGTTCTAGTTCGCAAAAACAGGCAGGCGCAATTGATAAAACAGCATTTATCTGTCAAAGGAATCCCATCGGTTCTATACAGCACCGGAAATATATTCGATTCACACGAGGCTATGGAATTGGAGAAGATTCTGGCCAGTATTTCCGAGCCCGCAAATATTGCTAACTTGAAGGCAGCATTCGTCATGGATATGCTAGGGGGGAGCGCTGAAAAACTGGTTTCCGTTGACCAGGATCACCTCTGGTGGGAACGGCAACTGAACCGTGGCCAGGAATACTATCGGATATGGCATCAATATGGTTTCATACGCATGTTTCGGTTTCTCATGGCCAATGAGAACGTCAAAGAGCGTCTCCTGTCGTTTCCCGATGGTGAGCGCAGATTAACCAATGTCTTGCATTTGGCAGAAATCCTCCATCATGCGTCGATTGAAAAAAATTTGGGAATTGCCGGACTCGTCAAATGGTTGGCCAAACAGCGGGATCCTTCATCAGCGCGTCTCGAAGAGCATCAACTTCGTCTTGAAAGCGATGAAAACGCAGTCAAGATCGTGACCATTCATAAAAGTAAAGGTTTGGAATACCCGGTTGTGTTTTGTCCCTTTGCTTGGGAAAGCGCCGCCACTGTCGCTAACGAGATTATCTTTCACGATATCCACCAGGATATGCAGTTGACTTACGATATAGGTACCGAATCACAAGCAAAGCATCGCGTGTGGGCTCAACGTGAGATTCTGGCTGAAAATCTAAGACTGCTGTATGTCGCGATGACCCGCGCAAAACATCGTTGCTATCTTACCTGGGGACGTATCAATACCGCAGAAACTTCCGCGATGGCACACCTGCTGCATGGATCAGGAGTTTCAATCGATGATACCCAAAACGACGATTTTGCCGGGTTATTAAAAGCGTATTTAATCCAAAAGACCGAGGCAGAGTTGTTTGAGGATCTGAATCGACTTGTGCGCCGGTCAAAAGGAAGCATCAAGCTGCTTCCGCTGCCGACGGCATCGGAGCGAGCATACAGCCGCCCCAAGGAACAGGCAGAGCGTTTGTCTTGTCGCAATTTTTTGGGAAATATCGACCATTCCTGGAAAATATCTAGTTATTCGTCTTTGGTGTCTTCCCAGGCGGCCGACATCGATTTACCAGATTACGATAGCCACCCGGCTGCGGTCAGCCATTCTTTGTTACCGTTATCCGATGATGTTGATTTGCCGGGGGATCGGCGGTTCGATAGTATCTTTTCTTTTCCCGCAGGCGCCAGGGCGGGTATTTTTTTTCATAATCTCATGGAACACATCGATTTTGCCGTTTCATCACAAACGAAAATAAAAGAAATCGTCGCACTCAAGCTTCAGGAATATGGCTACGAAAAGGAGTGGCAGAAAACAATATACAGCGTGATTGTAAATGTCCTGAAAGCGGGGCTTCCACCGGATCGAAAAGAATTCAGCCTGTCTGAAATTTCACAGAGCCATCGCATCAATGAAATGGAATTTTATTTCCCTTTGAATCCCATTAAACCTCAAATATTACAAAAAGTCTTTAAAGACGAATCAAATGGCCGCCTTGGGTCCGAGTATTCTCGTAAATTGGCAAAACTCGGCTTTGCCCCCGGTACTGGATTTATGAAAGGCTTTATTGACATGGTATTCTGTCATCAGGGCAAATTCTACCTTTTGGACTGGAAATCAAACCATCTCGGATCAACCCTGGAAAATTACACCCCTGATAGTTTACATGCTGTGATGGCGGAAAATTTATACATCCTGCAGTACCATCTGTATACCCTAGCGCTTTACCAGCTCTTGCGGCAACGCAAACCGAATTTTGATTATGAGATCGAGTTTGGCGGTGTATTTTACATCTTTTTCAGGGGAGTGATGGAAACCCCAAATGGGACATACGGCGTGTTCGAGGACCGACCCGCTTTGTCCCTCATTAATAGACTTGGAAA
>JASFPE010000641.1:0-3153 GCA_050116155.1 Desulfobacterales bacterium | reverse complement strand
GGTTTAGTCAATTTTTTAGATTAGGCTATGAAAAAGACAACCATTCGCGCTGCACTATCTATTCTGCTGGTTTTTTTTATCATTCATCCGGGCGCTGGTTTGAACAGCGAAAGCATTATTCGGTTAAAAGAAGCCGGTCTCAGTGATGAAACCATACAGGTCATTGTTGCGCAAAAAATCATCGAGACAGCGGCATTTACGGTGGAAGAAATTGTGAATATGAAAAAAGCCGGATTAAGCGACGAAACGATCCGGATGGTTATCAATGAAAGCTCTTTTTTAAAGCATTCTCAGCCCATCGTGTATGGCAAGGCAATTCGATCCATCCAGTTTACCACAGTCCAGGATATCATTGAGCTAAAAAAAGCCGGAATTAGTGATGACGTCATTCAGGCCATTATTACCGTCGTCGGCGAAAGCAATGAAACCGAGCGCAATGAGGCGCTAGATTTGCTTGAGAAAATGAATATACGCATCGACCTGCGCGGCAATTAGGCTTAATTGCTACAGGCAATTAATCTTAATTGCTGCAGGAGATTAATCTTAATTACTGCAGACCGCAAACGACGGGTTATCCTTCAATCATTGATCCGATTGAGCTAGGCCCCCTAGCTTTTTATTAACCATTTTCGAGGCCAGCGCTGTTTCAGATCTCAAAGATTCGGAAACACGGGAGAACCATCATGACCACTGTTTCGACGGCTAATACGGAAAAAGTACACCGGCAAGCCGCTGCTGGACGCACCAACCGATCAAAACACCATTACTTATCTTCCCCAGAAGAAGAGAAATTAAGACAGGAAATTGCCGAAATAGAACTTTTGCTCGCATCGATATCTACGATTTTAATCGGTCTCGGCCCGGATTATCGTGTTAATCGCTGGAACGCCATTGCAGAAAGGGTCTTTGGAATAACTGCCGCCGAAATCATCGACAAGTCTTTAGGTGATATCGACATCCAGTGGGATTGGGATAAAGTCCAGCAAGGTTTAATGAGCTGTCGAGATGACACCAAATCTGTCCGCGTAGATGATATCGTCTTTGCGCGGCCGGATGGAATACAAGGGTATTTGGGATTTACCATTAGCCCCATCCGCGTGGAAGCGCAAATCATTTCGGGATTTATTATTATTGGTGCCGATATTACCGAGCGCAAAGCTTTGGACAACAATCTGGCTCAGGCAGAGAAGCTTAAATCCATTGGCCAATTGGCCGCAGGTATTGCTCACGAGATCAATACACCCACTCAATACGTGGGTGATAACACTCGATTTTTGCAAGATGCCTTCCAGGACATCGTCCAAATCTTAACCCAATACGACAGACTGTTGCAAGCGGTTAAATCTGGCGGCGTCACAGCCGACCTCATTGGAGAAGTGGAGCAGGAAATGAATGCCGCTGATGTTGACTTTCTGCTCGAAGAAATCCCGGCCGCCATCCAACAGTCCCTGGAGGGTGTGAATCGAATTGGCAAAATTGTTCGGGCAATGAAAGAATTTTCTCATCCCGGTCAAGAGGGGAAAAAAACAATCGATATCAATAAGGCCATTGAAAGTACGATAACCGTTGCACGTAACGAATGGAAGTATGTGGCTGATATGGTAACCGACCTTGATCCGTCCTTGCCGCTGGTATCTTGCCTGCCGGGGGAATTGAATCAGGTGATACTGAACCTGATTGTCAATGCGACCCACGCCTTGGCCGATGTCAAAGAGCGTCAATCTGAGCAAAAGGGATTCATCAAGGTTGCCACCTGCCAAAAAAAGAATTTTGTCGAAATTCAAATTAGTGACTCGGGCTCGGGGATTCCAGAAGATATCCGGCATCGCATCTTCGATCCCTTCTTTACCACCAAAGAACCGGGCAAAGGAACCGGCCAGGGCTTGGCCATCGCGCACTCTGTAATTGTCGAAAAACATGGTGGCAGCATTCACCTCGAGACACAGGAAGGCACCGGAACAACTTTTACCATCTGTCTGCCCATCAAGGATCAAACTGACTGATATGGAAGACATAAAAAAACGGCAGGTTCTTTTCGTGGATGATGAGCAACTGGTGCTTAAGGGGCTCCAGCGAATGTTACGCAGTATGCGCCGTGAGTGGAACATGCATTTTGTCACCAGCGGTCAGGCAGCCATGGGTATTATCGAACGGCATCCCATTGACGCGGTTGTCACCGACATGCAGATGCCAGGGATGAATGGCGTGCAGTTGTTGGCCGAGATTATGAAGCGTCATCCGGATATTGTTCGGATTATTCTCTCCGGGCAATTGGATCAGGAAATGATTCTTCAAACCGTCAGGTCCGCGCATCAACATTTGGCAAAGCCCTGCGATGCAGATCTACTCAAATCCACCCTGTCCCAGGCCTTTGCACTGCGTGATATTTTGGTGGATGACAATCTCCAAAAACTAGTTTCGCGTATCGAGTCTCTTCACAGCCTCCCATCGCTGTATCTTGAGATTATGGAAGAGTTGCATTCTGCCAATACGTCGTTTCAGAAAGTCGGGAAAATCATCGCCAAGGATGTGGGCATGACTGCCAAGATTTTGCAAATGGTCAATTCCGCCTTTTTTGGACTGCGGCGGCAGATTGCCAGTCCCAAAGAAGCCGTCAGCTATCTGGGGCTCGAGACGGTTAAGTCTCTGGTTTTGACTGCCAAAATATTTCTACAATTTGACCCGAAGAAAATTTCCGGATTCTCGCTCGACGAACTATGGAATCACAGCATCCTGACCGGGCTATTTGCTAAAATCATTTTGCAAATGGAAAAACAAACGCGAGAAGCAATTAATGATGCTTATATGGCGGGATTGCTGCACGATCTCGGAAAATTGGTTCTGGCCCAAAACTTACGTGATGGATATCAGCAAGCATTGACAGATGCGCGTCAGTCGGATCGATGTCTTTGGGAAATTGAAAATGAAATATTTGGAACCACCCATGCTGAAATTGCCGCTTATTTGATCGGCCTCTGGGGCCTGAAATATCCTGTTGTCGAGGCCATCGCGTTTCATCATGATCCGCGCAGATGCCCTCAAAACATGGGAATTTTGACAGCCGTGCATACCGCAGATACGTTGGCGCATGATCTGGTAACCACCGAATCCAACCCATCGTCCAATGTCGATACGACCTACTTGACCGAGCTA
>JASFPE010000640.1:0-3154 GCA_050116155.1 Desulfobacterales bacterium | reverse complement strand
ATATTTAAGGGCGATGTGACCGATGCCGAAGCCGGCAGCCTCAAGAGCAGGGAGGCTGCATACGAAATAGCAAGCTGGATAGACACAAAGTTAGAGATTGAAAAGGCCCGCAGTCAGACGGAAAATATGATAAAACAGCCCCTGATCGACATTCTAAAAGAAGGCCTCAAGTTCAGAAAGGGGAAGACATCTGGGCAAAAAGAACCGAAAATAGAAACCGAAAAAAGCAAACCTACCGGAGAAAAAGAACCCGAAACTAAAATCCCTGAAAGCAAACCATCCGGAAAAAAAGAACCTGAAATTAAAGCCGCTAAAAGCAAACCTTCTAAGAAAAAAGAACCGCAAATCAAAGCCGGTCAGGCTGATTCTTCGAGTCAATCTTCGGCTGAGCGGTTTGCAGAACAAATCAACCGGGCCCAAAAACACAAGAAAAGAAACATCTTTCGGCTGGCTGCCATTATTGGCGGTGTGGGAATCTTACTGGTGGTGGCAGGCGTTTCGCTGTATTTCTTCACATCTGAGAGTATTAAAGACGAATATCAGCGCCTCCTGGTCGAAATAGAGGGTCAAACGGACCTTGAACAAAGGCAAGTTTTATTACAGAATTTCATAAGTTCGCATGACCAGAGTGAATTTACGCTGGATGCAGAAAAAAAGATTGCAGAGATCAGACAACGTATTGAAGAAAAGGATTATAATCAAGCCATACAGCAGGTAGAGATGCTATCCTTTGATGAAAATTATCAAGCCGAAGCGTCGGCCATTTATTCCCGCTTTCTTGAAAAATATCCCGAGAGCCCTCGCGCCGATGAGATTGTTGAAAAAATGGCTGAAATACCGAGTCGAATCGATGCGGCCGATTTTGAGAAATTGAAAGCGGTTGAACATCTCGATGGTGACCAACGAATTGCGGCATATGCAAAATATCTGGAAGATCATCCCAGAGGCAGATACGTAAGCGAGGTGGAACAATTAATTTCTGGTATGAGCGAAGAATATTATGCCCACCTAAAAAAAGAAACGCCCGTATGTGAGCAACAAAACAAGTGGGATAATTGTATTCATTTAAGCAGCCAGTATCTCAAATATTTTGAAAATAGTTCTCGATCTGACGAAGTCAAGGTATTAAAAAAGCAATTTGAGGACAAGAGAGATCTGATCTTGCTGAAGGCCAGCGCTGAAAATGAAGGCGACAATTTTGGAGCCGCTAAACAGATTTATTTAAAATATTTGGAAACCAACCCCGACTCAACTCAAAAAGAAAAGATAAAATCCGAATTGGCACAGCTGGAAGAAAAACTCGATGCGAAGCAGAAATGGGACGCCATAGCCGCCTATAGCAAGGATGATCAAATTCGGATCTCCAGAAGAATGTACAAATTGAAAAGATACATTCGCAAAAATTCATCGGGACCTTATGTTAAAGATGCGAAAATGTTGTTAGGGCAACTGCAATCCCAGGTTCAGGCCAAAAGGAAAAATCAGTTAGAATTGCAGGAAAAAAGGCAGCAAGCCAGGCTGCAGCAGGAGAGGGAAAGGAAAAGAAAGGAGCAAGAAAGGCTGCAAAGGGAACGGGCTAAAATTCTGGCGGAAAGAGAAGAAATGAGAGCTAGGCTTATGCCCGTCAATGACCGCTTTGTCGCAAATGGCGATGGTACGGTGACCGATTCAAAGTCCGGTCTCATGTGGTCTCTCCTCGATTCTCATCAGGAACTTGGCAATTGTTTGAATTATGATTCTGCAGTTGCGTACGCAGAAAATTTGGAAACCGGAGGCTATCAAGATTGGCGATTGCCCAGTGCTTCGGATCTGGCCGGTATATATAAGAAAAAACCTTTTTTCCCCAACAGCGGCTCGGCCTGGTATTGGACATCAGAAACCGCCGAGACCGGTGTTTCTAATCTTGGCGGTTATGTAACGACGAAGCATGAAAATGTTTTTCAACGGCAATACAAGAAGCGGGAAGAGTGTGGCGCCGTCCGTGCGGTGAGACCATAATCTTACCCTAATTGTATCTCAAATATCGCTGTCCCGCCATCGGTATATGAATAGGCATTAAGACACTGGGTATAGGCTTTTGTCTTTTCATCCTTGCCGGCCAACCCCCATTTCTTGGGCTGAGAAATTCGGAGTGCATTATAATGGGGAAGAAGGGCGGCAAGCGAATGCATGCAGAGAGGCGTTTTCGAAACCAGCCGATAACCGTCTTTTAGCTTAAATGTATCGTCAACCTTATAAACCGAACAGGTGCCTTTAATCTCTTTCACCCTGACGATAAGATCCATTATATTCTCCTATAGGAAAATTGTGTTTGTAAACAGACTTTAAGTTTATTTGAAGATACCGATACATAAGATATCAACTATGGTTTCAACCCCCGACAAGTGAAAAAGCCGCCCAGAAAATGGGATGCGCGAATGAGAACAGCCTCTTTCCGGATTCCGAATCAATATGGCCACCCCCATCAATTAAAAATAACTTGGCTTGCCGCAAAGCTTCAGCCCGCGTAAGCAACGGATTTTTTGCCTGCCTTTTAAACAGATCGGTGGTCAGCGCCTTGGTCGAATTGGTTTCTACAGGCCAGTTTGTAACCAGTAAAGCACGCGCACCGGCATAGAAAAACGCCCTGCAAAGTCCGCTGAGCGCCTCGGTACCCTGCTCCTTGCCGGCACCGGTGTTGCACGCCGATAACACCACCCAATCCGTATTTAACGATAAACCGAAGATTTCTTCCATCGTCAAAAGTCCGTCACCATCGATACCGGCTACAGCGGGTGAAGACAAGGCTAAAGCCGGCTGCAAAAGACCATCGAGATCTCCAGGGGCCAAACCGTGGGTGGCAAAGGCAATGACTTTATAACGCGATAAATCCATGTTTTTGACCTGCTGTTCATTGGCCTGTGCGCCGATAAACATATCTCTATTGGGATCCGCATTCATTGCATTGGCCATACTGCGAATCTCTGCTGCCGTTTCCGGCAGGCGGGGCAACATCTCAATCTGGGCTGAATCCAGCTGATCGGTTTGTACTCTTTCAATGGTCAAGCCGCGTAGGACATAATCGCCGGGTTGTTTGAAAGACGCGGTTTGAAGCTCCTTTTTAGATTTGACATCTGCACGGGCCTGATGTTCATTAAAATATGGATCGCCGAAC
>JASFPE010000639.1:0-3173 GCA_050116155.1 Desulfobacterales bacterium | reverse complement strand
TCAACACTGGGATGCCCTTCACTTTTGGCAAGAATTTTAACGATAGCCAACCGCTGAGGCGTTATCTTGTGGCCATTATCCCTTAATTTTTGGATGATGATTTCAAATCTTTTTTTATGGTCTGCCAACGGAAGCCTCTTTATTCTAAATAATAATTATTTTCAATTAACAATAGTTTTCTTTTATGTCAAGTCCTATTTCAATCTTTTATATATGATAAATTCATTGGCTAATTTATATCATGCTCCTTTTTCAGAATCTGAAAATTTAAATTTAATAGAATATATTCTCCAAATTTCCGGGCGCAGCCAAAGATTAAAAGAAACCCTGATTGGGGTGCCGATTGCCGTTCACAGATGGTTCATCTATGGGTCTGTGCTTTTCTGGTTGCTCATTTTAATTTTTACCGATTTGATCCTGGCCCCTGCAAAGTATTACTCCCCGACAGGTTGGGAACACGGATACGGACCTCTTAGCATTGGGGTGATGATTTATGGCATTTATCTGTTGTTAGTCCACTCTTTCATTCTCTATCGTGGAATTAAGACCGCCTCAAATTCCATAAAAAAAAGGCAAGAATCATAACCTTTGCAGCTTTAATCGGCCGTGATTTTTTTGGGTTTTTTATGGGCGTCATTTTCCCGAATTTTGATTTGCAGGCGCACGCATTCTATGGTTTAGCACCGATCTACATGTGTTTTTTGATGACCTAAAGCATTGCGACTAAAATCCGTTTATACTGCCAATGAAATATTTCACATCTCGGCTCATTCTATAAACTTTCTCATCGGGTTTGCTGATGGGGAAGCCGTTAATCTGTGAACCTCTCCATATGTATCGCATATCCACAGCAAAACCGTGTGGTTAGAAAAATTGCGTTTTTTTAGTACAGCATTTTTGATTTTTCTTGATTTATATTGTAATTCTCATTAAATATAGTTGGGGAAAATGTTGGGGATATAAACTTTCAGTCAGAGATAGCCCAAATGATATAGTTGCTTCCAACATAAATAAAATTAGGAGCTGTGAGTATAAAATGCCAAAGCAGAAAAGATACAAAACAAAATATCCAGGCGTCTATTACATTAACGGTCGTGGTTTAGAGCAAGGTACAAAAGAAAAAGTTTACTATATTCTCTTCAGAAAAAACGGAAAACTAATCGAGGAAAAAGCCGGTCGTCAATTCCAGGATAAAATGACGCCTTCTCGTGCTTCACGGATTCGAGATCAAAAAATCGCGGGAAAGTTGCCTTTAAATCGTGATCTACAAAAACCCAATGAGCAACACGGTTTAGTGGAAAAATCCGTAAAAAGGGTTGATGAAGCGCAACAATGTGAAATTTATCGGGAGAGTAAGATAACTCCCGATCAGCTAGATAAAATATTAAATGCAATCTTCCGAGTTTCAACCGATGGCCTTAGTATTAGTGATCGGAAAGGGGATATTATCGCTTGCAATGAGGCCTCATCAAAAATTACCGGTCTTAAGGTATCTGATTTTGTTGGAAAAAATGTTCAAGATCTTATTGCAAACGGGGTTATTGACAAATCGGTGACTCTGGAGGTGCTTGCCACGAAGCGGCAGGTTGACACAATGATATTTATCAAACCTACAGGAAAAGAGGTTCTATCAACCGGCACACCGGTGTTTGATGAAAATGGCAACATCGAAATGGTCATCGTAAACGACCGCGATATGACACAGCTGATTAATTTAAAGGCAAAATTGGATGAAACACGTCTTGTAACCGAAAAATATAAAGACACTCTGGCTGAGCTGAGTATGGCAAATTTGAAAGATCAATTGATCGTCGCGGCAAGCAAGGAAATGCGCCAGGTATTGAAAACCGGCCACAAATTCGCAAAATTGGGTGTATCCAATATACTTCTTTTGGGAGAATCCGGAACAGGAAAGAACCTGCTGGCCAATTTCATTCATAACAATGGCATTCGCAAAAAGAAGCCTTTTATCGAAATCAGTTGCGCAGCTTTACCAGAGAACCTGCTCGAGGCGGAATTGTTTGGTTACGAAAAAGGAGCCTTTACCGGGGCGGATCCGAGAGGAAAAGTGGGGCTCTTCGAGCTTGCCCATGAAGGTACTCTCTTTTTAGACGAGATTGGAGATCTTCCCCTTGCGGTTCAGGTTAAGCTTTTGAAATATTGGGACAATCAGGAAATTTACCATATCGGCGGAATCAAACCAATAAAAGTAGACTGTATCATCATTGCAGCCACTAACAGAGATCTGAAAAAACTGGTAAATCAGGCCAAATTCCGAGAGGATCTGTTTTACAGACTCAATTCGGTCAATCTTCGCATACCACCACTTCGGGAACGCCGTGAAGATATCTTCAATTTGGCGCATCACTTTTTGAATACGTACAATCAGACCTATGGTTTAAAAAAACATTTTTCGTCTCAAGCATTAAAAGTGCTCCTTTCATATCAATTTCCAGGAAACATCCGCGAGCTGAAAAACATCATCAACAGTGCAGTCTTAATGAGCGAAACGGATGTGCTCGAAAAATCCATTGTCAACGCGATTTTTGATCTAAAACTAGAAAAAGACCCCCTTGCTATTGAAAATAGTGAGGAATCCCAAAGCCTGAAAAATCAACTTTCAAGCGCAGAAAAGACTATTTTATCGGACGCTTTGTCGCGATATCGGTCGACAAGGGAGATTGCCAAGCATTTAAACCTGAGCCAATCAAGCGTCGTTCGCAAACTGAAACATCATGGGATCAAGCTCAAATGAGAGTCATTGCCATGTCACGCAAATTCAATCAGATTCCTTAATGCCTCCATATCCATGGTTGCAAGTCCTCTTTTACATTTATTTGAGTCATTTTTAAATCAAATTGTCTGATCTGTTGGGGAACAACTGAACCTCCAAGTATTTGTTATAACGTTGCTTCTAGCCTTTTTTGCAGTACTGGCATTATTTTTGCGAAATACTCAAATAAGATGAATTAGTTAATTGCTAACTGTGTAACAACAGGAGGTGTAATCATGGCAGAAGTAAAAGCGCTTGAAAATTTGCTGGCACAAGGCAAAATCTCTCGCCGTGACTTCTTAACCCACCTTTCTGCTCTCGGAATCACGGCCGTTTTAGCGCCCACATTTTTCCCCGCTCCGGCGCAGGCTAAAAAACCCCAGAAAGGAGGACGCTTGAG
>JASFPE010000638.1:0-3174 GCA_050116155.1 Desulfobacterales bacterium | reverse complement strand
CCATTATTATTTGGGCAGGTGTTACGCCGTCAAAGGACAGTATGAGGAGGCATTATCAGAATTTAAGAAAACACTTCAGCGCGCCCCAGATTTTAGATTTGTCCATTTAGAATTAGCCCTCACCTATGCTTTATTAGGCCGTGAGGAGGAAGCTCGTGCATCAGCTGTGAAAACCATGGAGTTGATACCTAATGTATCCGTAACCGCTGTTTCCAAAACCTGGCCGTATGAGTGCGAAGACAATCTTCAACTTGTTCTGGATGCCATGCGCAAGGCTGGATTTCCGGAGTGAGCATAGCTATTCTAAAAATTCATATATCTTCGATCAAAACCAACTATCTCAGGCTCCCAATTTGTTGTGTTATCTCCAACTAATCTAAAAGCTTTTCGAAGCTCCCAAAAATCTGTGATATCCTTTTTTAAAATGGGGAAACGCCGACACGAAATGCCGCAATGATTTGACCGAAATTCCCTCAAAATCCTTTTTGGATATCAGTTTGTAATCGCAACTTAAATAGGGTGAATCTGGAACACGGATTTGCCCTTTTTATTCAACGAAAGTCGCATTTGTCGGGACTTCGATTTGACAGCAACCGAAAAAACGCGGTAGGTTGCATATATCAGTTTTATATCTGTAACAATTTTAACAATCTCAAAAACTTTGATTATCTCAATCTAACACAGGTTGACAACGATAAAGCCCACTGCAACATCTTGTGGTAAAAACTAACCTGAAATTTATTGCATAGAACCATCGGTATAGTTAAAAGTGAAGAGATTCAAGCATCATGCAAGTATCTAATAATAAGAAAGCTTCCTGAATTGCCCCCTCAATAACAGAAGAATGAAAAGAGTTGGCCATGTACGAAATGAGTAAGCTTAATCAGATAATTTTGGATAATATGAACTGAGAACCTTTTAGGAGGAGGAATGTGATGGAAGAGTGGATGAAACAGGGAGAGAAGTTGAGGGGCTTTGTGAATCCGGCCACCCTGCCGGTGGCGGTCAAATTCCTGGGGGATGAATCGGAGATCCCGAAAAAAGCAAGGCGGCCCCTGCGGGATTTGAAGGTGAAGATGGCCCCCTGCCAGGGCTCGGCCATGGCCCGGCGTTACGGGTGGACCATGGCGTTTGCACAGGAGGACGTGGCATGTGCCATCGCAGCCCACAACTATGGGTGGAAACGGCTCACGGACAAAGAAGGGGCCATACACTTCCTCACCCAAATGAAGTATGCGGTCGATGAGAAGGCGGCCGAAGGCGTCCTGGACGACTTCCCCCTACTCAACCTGGATCGGATGCCCATCGTCGCCTACTCACCGCTGGAGCGGACCAAGGTCGAACCCGACGTGGTTCTCATCTACGTCAATCCGGCCCAGATGATGCGCCTCATCCACGGAGCCACCCAGCGCACGGGCAAGCCCTTGGAGAGCCGGTTTTCGGGTCGGGCCGCCTCCTGCTCCGAGGGTGTAATCGGTGCCTACAACGACCAGGAATACAAGGTGGTGGTCCCCGGCAACGGAGACCGTGTCTGGGCCTCTTGCCAGGATCACGAAATGGTCATGGCCGTACCTGCCGGCAAACTGGCCGACCTGGTGAACGGCCTTGAGCAGACCCACCGCATGGGCGTCCGCTATCCCATCCCGACGTACATGAAATACGAACCCGAAGTGGGATTCACCGTCCCCCTGGCGGACATCTTCAAAAAAGAAGAACTAAGCAAACTGTTCCAACGCTAAGAAGATTATTTCTCTCGCCAATACGTCGAGCCGCCAAGATTTTTTATTTACGGGATAGGAAGTTGCTTTTTGAGCGGCACGGTAGCCGAAGTTATTGTTGGGTGTCAACAGGAAAAGTATAACAACATGTAGTAGTTAGGAGAAAGCCCGGTGGTGTCAGGGTGATGGATCCGCGGGGAAGTCCGCTGATCGGGCATTGCGACGAGCAGGTATGGCAAGGGGTCTTATTCGGGCATACTTCGCCTCTGCCCTGCCAAGAAGAACATTGCGGGCTATGCCGACCAGTCGATGGGGAACACCGGGTCTTGGTTAAGATCGTCTTTTGGGGCACCGATGGGCATGTAATGATTGCAAGGTAATTCTGGCAACTTTACCCTTCGCCGCAATTCAAGAATCATTATCCGAAAATTGAGTATCTGGAAGCTGGTTTTTCATGAATTATCTCGTCAAAAGAATTGCCAGATTCTTGAAGGTCACCTGATGCCGGATCATGTTTACATGTGCATTTCGATTCCCCCCAAGTATTTGGTAGCTCAAGTAATAGGCTACATCAAGGGCAAGAGCGCAATCGCAGTTGCGCGACAGTTCAGTGGAAAGAATCGAACTTTCAATGATGAAAGTCTGTAGGCACGTGGATATGCGGTTTCCACCGTGGGATATGAATCTGTATCTGGAAATCAGTTTGTTTTTTGGCAGCAATAGTATTCAATGTTAAAGTCGCAAATTTTCAGAATGCATTGTCAAAATATCTATCGATTAAGGTAGCTTAAATCTCTATAAAATATTTTTATAGGTATGCTTTAGTTAATCGTGTTTTGTCGGGAGGCAATTTCCATGTGCGAATTACTTGGCCTCTGCTTTAATACGGAGGTTTCTGTTCATTTGGCATTCTCTGGATTTAAGGCCGGGGCAACGGAGAACCCTGATGGTTGGGGAGTGGCCTGGTATGATGAATATGGTACACAGATCGTAAAAGAATCAAGACCTGCGGACAGGAGTCGTCTATCCACAAGCTTTCTGGAACATACAGGTGCTCGATCGCGGATCTTTGTCTCGCACATCCGCCGTGCGACAACAGGTGCAGTTGGGTATGTCAACACGCATCCCTTTTATAGGAGATTTGATCAAAAAACTTGGGTTTTTGCCCACAATGGCACGATAGATCCAAATCAACTAAGCTTTAACCTTAAAGAATTCAGTCCAATCGGCGAATCCGATTCTGAGCTTATATTTTGTGGTTTATTATCATGGCTCAGCCATCATGGTATTCAATTGGTTGATAGGAATAGCTTCATTCGCCTGCACGAGGAACTAAGAGAGATAAACCGATCAGGGGAGCTGAACCTGATCTTTAGTGATGGCATGTACCTATTCGCATACTACGACAAGTCAGGGCATGTTGGATTGCATTTCCTACGTCGTCAGGCACCATACA
>JASFPE010000637.1:0-3177 GCA_050116155.1 Desulfobacterales bacterium | reverse complement strand
CAATGTCGATGTGCGCAACACGAATGCCACCGATCTGGTAGTCGGGCTCTGGGAACTCTCCGAATGTTTGAAACAGTGTTGTAGTGAAGTATATATGTCGCACGTATTGGAGCATTTTGGATCTCCTGGCAAAGCGATGCGAAAAGGAAACAATGATGTATTGGGGGCGATTTTATGCGTTAAGAAAATGCTGAAAGACTCCGGCGTCATCAGGATCGCGGTTCCTAATTTTAAAATTCTATGTCAAATGTATATAAACGGAGAAGTGCCTTTGTATCCGAAACTACTGGGCAGAATATCCGGAGAACAAGAATATCCGGAAAACTTACATAAGTGTGTATTTGATTATGAATTTTTGGATTATTGCCTGACTTATTGCGGATTTGAAGACATACAGAGCTGGGATCCAATCAATGAAGGTTTCAATATTGATTCCAGCTTTGATCAAATTAATGGCACAAATACGAGCTTAAATCTAAAAGCGAAGATATATAAAAAAGGAATCAAGAAATTTCTGAACATATAACTATGTATCGAATAATCTTTTTTGGAAAATCTAAAAGAAGGACAAAAACCACAACCCATTTGGTGAGAGCCTTTAAAGAAAAAGGAAACGACATATTATGGCTGAACCCTCACAAAATCAGAAGATTAAAGAAAAATAATACCAATACCTTCATCCTGAACAAAATTGATAAAATCAATCCTGATTTTGTATTTATTACATCCAAGGATATTCCTTTGCCGGTTCTCAGGGAAATAAAAGCAAAAAATATCACCAGTTTCATTTACTATGAAGATATGAGTCCACAATTGTCAACTGATATGGTCGAGCGGGGAAAGTTGACAGATTTCTTCCTGGCAACGAATTCCGGCAAGCTGGAAGAGTACCGAAAACAAGGAGTTGTCAACCCCATCTATTTTGTAGGTGCGTGTGATCGATACGACCATAAATGGAGAAGGCCGCTGCTTCCAATTTGGAAATCAGATATTGCCTTCATCGGTAATGCAAGAGCTGATGAACCCCGTGTGGTTTTGACGAAAAAGCTTTCGACAAAATATAGAGTTAAAGTATATGGAAGATATTGGGAGAAATTTGGATTAAAACCGACCTTTAAGACTGTTACGCCACGATTATACGGATTAATATGCAGAGGAGCCAAAATAATATTAGGCGCAGACATTACCAACGAAGTAGAAGGATACTGGTCGAATCGGCTCTGGTTGACGCTCGGCTGCGGGGGCTTTTTTCTTACGTCCTATGTTCCGGGGATGGAAAAGTATTTTACCAATAAAACCCATCTCGTCTGGTATAATGATCAAGAGGAGTTTTACAGCCTTGTAGAAGAATATTTATCAAAACCCGAAGAACGACTGAGAATCGCCCGTCAAGGATATGAATTTGTCCACAAACATCATACATTTCATTATTTTGTTGAGCGTGTTTTGAATCTATACAATATGGGAGACGTCTTAGCGACTTCACGGAGAGGCGCTGATTTGAATTCAGTGAGTGCGGCTTGACAAATAATTATCAATAGCCCATACTCACTGCCTTTTAAAATTAAATTCATATACCCCCAATTTAAATAGCTAGAGATTCGATGGCAATGATATCTGCTGTCAAATTTAAGATTAACCTGAAAAGCACATTAATCCATGCGACTTGAAGACGTTACTGATTATTTTAGACTTCGTTCTCTCACAACGAATCCCTTGCAAATCTGTTGCTTTCGTAAAGGACAAAAACTTGGACAAACCTTAGAAGTCAAGTTTCGGGACAGGCCACACCTTTACCTTCGAGGAGGAATGAGCGATTATCATATGTTCCATAGAATATTCTTGCGGGATGAATATCGGTTGGCAGCGGTTCCGCTCAGCAGCTGGGAGTGTGCAGTGGATCTTGGCGCAAATGTGGGAATTTTTTCCTTTCGAGTTGCGGGGCTTGCGCAAAAAGTTTTTTCATATGAACCATTCAGCGGGAATAAGGAGCAGTTAGAGAAAAATCTCAAACCATGCAAAAATATAACTGTAATTCACAAGGCGGTTGCTGGAAAGCCGGGAATGATTCGCTTGTTCATGCCTGAAAACGAGAGGAGTACAGGAAGTTATTCATCTTTTGCTGATCTGGGAGTAACAACGGAATCATATTTAGAGGTTCCTTCGGTTACACTTAATCAAATTTTTATTGACCACAAGATAGACCGGTGTGATCTTTTAAAGATTGACATTGAAGGGCAAGAGTATGAAGTTCTTCATTCAACCGATGATGATGTGCTTTCAAGAACGATGCGAATTCATGGTGAATATCACAATGTCGAGCCGGACAACCCAATTACCAGGATCCAAGATTTGGCACGTTTCTTAAACTCAAAAGGCTATCAAGTCGAAGTCATCCCTCATAAACGAAAATCCAACCATGGGCTGTTTTATGCAACAAGAGCTAATTTATAAGAAGAAGCCAGACATGTCACCACGCGCTCGCGTGATCATCGCTACTTACAACCAGGTCCCCTTGCTGAGGCTGGTTCTCCGAGGCTATCTGAGGCAAACCACGAATGACTTCAGCTTGGTTCTCGCCGATGACGGTTCCGGGCCAGATCAGGCGGCTTTTCTTCGTACGATCGAACCTGAATTTGTTGCGCGAGGCATCCGGTTCGAGCATGTGTGGCATGAAGACCTTGGGTGGAGAAAGAATAAGATTATGAACGAGGCTGTACGCTGTGCCGGGGACGAGGCCCTTCTCATCTTCACTGACGGGGATTGCATACCTCCGCCTTACTTTATCGAACGTCACCTGGAAGTACATGAGCCGTTGAGCTTTCACGTAGCCGGTGCGTTCTACCTGAGCGAAGAGATTTCAAAAAGGCTCACTGAAGCTGACGTGGATGCCGGCGCGTACGAGGGTCTCGGCACCCCCAGGGATTGGAAAGTCCTTCGTAAAAAAGCGCGAAAGAGTCGCTGGGGTACCTTGGTAAGGCGCCGCAACCGGCCAAAGGTGCTGGGGCTCAACATGGCATTCGACCGCAAGCTGTTTGAGAACCTGAACGGTTTCGACGAGCGCTTTATGAGGCCCTATCTTGGTGAAGACAGCGACCTTCGAGACCGCGCCATTCGTCACCGACCCCGCCCCCGGGTGAAGGTGCTGTATACGGTTAACGATGTGTACCACCTCTG
>JASFPE010000636.1:0-3181 GCA_050116155.1 Desulfobacterales bacterium | reverse complement strand
TGCGAATATAGGTGCCCATGCCCAACCCCACAATGATAAGGATTAAAAACGAAACCAAAATGAAGTGCATGGCAGGTTTCCGGTACCGGTAATGGTCAATCAGTGCTTTTAAGGCCACTGACACCGGAAAAAACAAAAAAAGGGATGGGAGATAATTGCGGTGTTCAAAAATGAGTTCCAGACCAATGACGGTGGATTCAATCAGATGGTTGAGGAAGAAAAACAGGATGGCAAAACTGAGAATCGGTCTTTTCCGCATCTGGGCAATGCCAAAACCGATCAACGCCATGACTACAAGAATACTCGGCAGCGTGCTCCAAGGGCTAAACAGGGATGTTGAAACAGGGACATGGTGTTCGATGGAAAGACGTGTTGGCACCGGGTAAAATAGCTGCGAAAGATAAAAAATGAGGATTCTGGGCTCCGTCAACAACCTTTGCAGGGGCGTAAACAAACGGGTTTCATATGTATTTAAAATCTTCAGGGGACCGTCATGAAGAAAAACAAAGATGCCGAACAAAAGTAACAGGACGCCACCTGCTAAAGTTATCCCCAGAATCGTCTTTCGGACTTTGGGTCGGCTCAGGTCCTGGAAAAAAATGATTTCCGCCAGCACTAGCGCCAACGGAAAGATGGCGGCGTTCTCTTTGCATGCCAATGCCAGGGCATAACTGAGCAAGCTCCCCCCAAGATATACTATCCGCTTGAAATGTGCCTGATGAAGTCTGCCCTTAACATATAAATATATACCTAGAAGATAGAACATAGCCGCCATTGACGCCATGCGCTGCACAATATATGTCACCGCCTGGGTCTGAAGTGGATTAACCGACCAAAGGACTGCACTAAACAGGGCAATAAAATACTCATTGCCTCGATAACTGGTTTTCAGGCGGGGAGATCTAAATAAGTTCAAAATCGTGAGGAAAAGCATGAAGGCCGTTAAAAAATGAATACAAATGTTGACCAAGTGATAACCGAACACATTGTCTTTACCGGCATACCAGTTGAGAGCAAATGACAGACAGGCAAGCGGACGGTACAACTTTTTTTTTAAGACAAGATCTTCTTCCGAGGTGCTGAAGAAAGTCTGAAAGATGGTACGGGGCTGCAAATCATTTATTCTTAAGGTGGTTTTTTGAACGATGCTGTGATAATCGTCAAGATGCCAGGATGCCCTGAATGTATTACTGTAGACAAGGAAGACCAACAAAAACAGCAGGGCAAAAGCGGTGCAATACAATGAATATGACGGGCTATTCTTCTGATTTAGCATCTATCTAAAAATATCGTGTTTGAAACCCGTTTGCAATAAGTTTAGTGCCGGAAAAAGGTGGGGAGACATCCAATTGACGCCGTTAAGCAAAACTAAAAAGGGGGAATATCCCCCTTTTTTCTTAGACTGGTATAAAAAAAAGGGGGAATATCCCCCCCCCTTTTTTTTATTAGTTTGAGTCCGATATTACCATGAGCCTTCGGCACCACCCATGGTAGCGGTAAAAGTTGCAACTCTGGGGCATCGGCCTGAAGCGTCGGTTACAGCGACCGTAACCACACCGCCAGCCTCGGAGAGAGCTACATTGCCCGTGGGATTGTTAAGTGAGAGATTCTCCGTCGTCCCTAATTCAGCAACAGACGGCATCGAGGTGCGATCTGGCTCTGAAAAATAGGAAGAAAGCGCGGCCAGCGTGTTTTGGGCATCGTGTTCGGCTTCACCGCAAAACGCCTTGTCACGGTAAGAAATAAAGTTGGGAATAGCAATGGCCGCCAGAATGCCGATGATGGCAATAACAATCATCAGCTCGATTAATGTAAAACCTTTTGTGTTTCCTCTGAGTTTTTGCAACATGGTAATTCCTCCCTGTTAAATTAAATGGTTAATAGTTAAGTGTTATTGTTTAGCAAAATTATTGCTTGTTAAGCCCTTGATTATGATTAACTCCTCTTTGCTCTATCCCCGCCTCCTTTTGATGCTCGATGCTGTTAAATGTTTGCTGTAATCAAAAGCAAGTACTGTGCCATGGTAAAAATTTTCCCCAAAAAATTTTTATATCTTTGAATTTTAAAGGAATATTTATCATATCAAAATATTTTTGGTGATGTCCTGGTTGTCAATAATTGCTGTTTTACAATTATTGTTATGATCCCTGACAAATTTTGTCAGAAACATCACCGCGACATTACAACCGCTGCATCATGGCATATCGACCAAATCCGGAAGATACTTAAGCTATTTTTGCCAGGGATAATACAGAAAAATTATATCAGACTGATTGCTAAATCATTTCAAGAATATCGTAAAATAGGATGGATAGATGTTGAAACGTGAAATAAGGACGACGTGCTAGAACGCAGATAATTTTATTTTTCAATCCCCAGTTTATCCAGACGATAACGCAACGATCGAAAACTGATGTCCAAGAGCTCGGAGGCTTTATTTTTATTCCCACCGCTGCAATCCAGCGCCTTTTTTAAATAGGCCCGTTCGATTTCTTCAAGAATAGTATCCAGGGATACACCCCGTGACACCTCATCCAGGTCAAAACGTCGATCTTTAAAACCTTCAATCCATCGGCGCTTATGAAGGGACAACGCCAGACTGTCCGGCAAAATGATATTGGTGGTTGAAAGTGCGACACTGCGTTCGAGGAGATTTTCGAGTTCACGGATATTGCCCGGAAAATCATACTTATTCAGTAAATCAAGCGCATAAGAAGAAAATTTGGTGATTTCTTTATTCATCTCTTTCGAATACTTTTCAAGAAAATGCTGGGCGAGGGCCCGCAGATCGGCTTTTCTTTCCCTGAGCGGTGGAACTTTTATTTCAATAACATTTAAGCGGTAAAATAAATCTTCACGAAAATTTCCGGCAATAACTTCTTTTTCCAGATCTTTGTTGGTGGCCGAGATGATCCGGATATCAACGAATACATCTTCATTGCCGCCCACCGGTTTGAACGCTTTCTCCTGAACCGCTCTGAGCAGCTTGACCTGGATCGGCCCACTGAGTTCTCCGATTTCATCCAAAAAAACGGTTCCTTTGTGCGCGGATTCAAAAAGCCCCTTTTTATCCTGGGTGGCGCCGGTAAAAGATCCTTTCTTGTGTCCAAAGAGTTCGCTTTCCATCAGCGTTTCGGGTATGCCGCCACAATTGATCACCATAAAGGGTTGGTCATTGCGA
>JASFPE010000635.1:0-3186 GCA_050116155.1 Desulfobacterales bacterium | reverse complement strand
GATTTACAACCTGAGGTCAGACGATATGTACAATCTGCTGATCTATATTCTCGGAGCTCAATTCATTGATCAACCCCTCGGGCTTCTGGTTCAGAACAACGACGAGGTGCGTTACACCGAGTTGGATGACCGCATTTATTATACCCAGGGGGTTGTTTTAGTCCTCAGGGATTTTTTGCGGATGTTTGTGCACCTTTATCCCGATATTAAGGAAAAGGGTGGCGAGGATAATATTCGGATTGCTTTTAGAGAAATGGATCAGATATGTACTTTCGACCCGCTGTTGGTTTTGAGAGGCGACCATGATTCCGTCATGGCCGATCATCGTGGAAAGATGGCCAGGTATCTGATTGCTGTACGGGAAAGAATTAACGATGTCGCCCAATCGATTCGAAGATAACTTTTTTTGCCTCTAAACGCTTCGGGAAAAGTGACCCCCCAATAGCAGTAGGTTTTGTTGTCCAAGATTCAATCAGATACTCGATACTCGATACTCGATGACGAATTTGTCAGGCCGTTTGTCTTGGATTATCGCGTATCCAGTATCCAGCATCAATCCCAAATTATTAAAAACCGCAACTTACGAACAAGGACAAAATTGGGTCTATTTCTCACCACTAAGTGCCTAATAATACCGTACCCCGATGCCATAATAGAAGAAGGAATCTCTATCGGCCAATTTTTTTACCCACATCACTTTTGCCCGGTAGACATCATGCCCGGAGGAGTACGGCGAGTCTTCTATCCCGATAAAAACATCAGTACCGGGGTCAGGGGCGAAATCTGACTCAAAATACATACCTCCTCTGCTATAATTCATCATCCTGCCTTCATAATACTTGCCCAATGGGTAATTCTCTATCATGATAGTGGTATCATGATAGAAACGGGTATCATCCCTTTGCTCAGGATTAGAGTCCATTTGACACCTTTCAGTTTTAGAAACCGATATAGATTTCAAAAGAAAACACAATGACCAAAGCGCCGATTAACGCGGCTATCAATGAAATTAATGTTTCTTCCATTTACTGAATTCCCTATTGGTTTTCAGAAATCAGATTCTGGTTGTTTCAACTATTTTTGTAGTTAGCACAAAGCATGCCGATAATTGAGAAGGATTATTGATAAAACAGGTTATTTTTGTGATTTCAGATACTAAGACAATCTGTAGTTGTCGTCCGGCTGATCGGCGCATGAATTTTGTGGAAAATAAGCCATAATTATTGTGTAATTTATTACACCATGTGGAGAAATTGTAATATGATTTGGGATAAAAGGATGATGGATTGACTGCAAATTTAGTATCTTACCCTACGCTTCGGTGTTTTATCCCCATCGTTTAATTGCTTTGGAATCGGTGCAATTGATGGTGTTTCTCCATAAAATCAGGCTCGACTTCAAGTGCCCGACGATAACATGTCATGGCATCTTCTCTTTTCCCCACGTTCCACAGGGCCTCACCGAGGCGGCAATGCACTTCGGGCAATCTGTCATCGATATTCAGCGCTTTGCGAAAACAAATAATGGCCAACTCTGTTTTGCCCTGCTGCGCCAGAGCCAGGCCCATATGGTAAAACGCAACAACATGTTTCGGATTTATCTCGACAGCATGCTGGTAACAGGTAATTGCCTCTGATGTGTTCTCCGAGGCCAGCAGGGCATCTCCAAGAAAACATAGGGCTTCAGATGAAGTCGGTTTGATTTCAACGGCGTGGCGAAAACATCGGATGGCTTCTTCGGGTTGACCCTGATCGTTAAAGGCCAGTCCCATTTCAATGTAGGCTGGGGCAAGATTCGGACTAATTTTCAAGGCTTTACAATAACATAAAATTGCCGCTTCGGGTTTGCCCTGATGGTTTAAGGCGACACCCATATTATAGTAGATCTCGGCATTATTGGGATTTATCTCCGCGGCTCTCTGATAGCAGGCAACCGCTTCCTGACTTTTGCCCAGGCTGAACAGTCCTGTTCCGACATTGAGGTATCGCTCGGCATCTGTGTTGGGGATGGGAAATGTACTTGTTTCAGTTGCGTGCAATTCTGATCTCCGCGGAAAAATGCAGGCTCCAAATAGACGAGGGTGATTCACTATGAATCACCCCCTGAGCATTGGGATAACAGTGTGCGGGCTTTACACACTGTCGAGTGTTATATCGGCCTTAATTTAATTAACTTTAGACTTTATTTATCTGAATTGTAACTTAAATTTTACCCTTTAAGTAGAGCCGGCGTCTGGCTTGCGGAAACTTCTCAATGGCATACCGCAACATGGTGCGCGGCATTTTTTTGTAATACAATTTTAAAAATTGTTCTTCAAATTGCAGATTGCGCTTTCCGACCTCACGCAGCATCCAGCCGACGGCTTTATGGATTAAATCTTCTCTGTCAGCGATCAATATCTCGGCAATCTTCAGGGTTTCTGAAAACTCATCCTGTCGGATAAAGTGGAAGGTGGACATTATGGCAATGCGCCGCTCCCAGAGATCTTCAGATCTGGCAAGGCAGTAAAGCACCTTTTTATTTTTATGGACCAGATAGGCTCCGACAATATATTGCGCCGACACGTCCACCAAATCCCAATTATTAATATAGCGGGTATTATTTAGGTAGAGATCAAAAATCTCCTTTTTCATTGATTCATCGCCTGCTGAAAAGATATGTATGAGAATTAGCAACGCAAGTAAACGCTCTTCGTGGATGGGGGACCGAAGTAATTTCGTGGTATCCTTTAGCGTAAGATGTCGATACGTCTTTGCCAATTTCCTTAATACGGGGACAGGGATACCCAGAAAAATGTCTCCTTCGCCATACTCATCGGGCCCGGTTTTGAAATATCGCCTGGAAACTTTTGCCCTTTCTTTATTTCCGAGCTTCCGAAGCCGATTTTTGATCTCGCTTACCATTATTTCAGAAAGGTTTCAGGTGTCAGGTGTCGGCAATTCGATTGCGGATTGCGGATTTTTGATTTCGGATTTAAAAAACCCTGAACCCTTGGATCCTGAAACCTGAAACCTCCAGTCTTTTACCACCATGTTGTTAGACAAACACCGCCAAACGCCTAGAAACCGACGGCCTGCCCATCTTTTCGATGATCTGAAGCTGCGCAGTAACCATCCGTCATTTTGGCAATGAGTTGGGCGCCGCCAAATATTGAGGTCGGCACATTTGTGGCAATTTTGTGGCCAC
>JASFPE010000634.1:0-3193 GCA_050116155.1 Desulfobacterales bacterium | reverse complement strand
TATCTGCACAAAATAGGGCCTGAGATAGTTGGTTTTTATAGCAGATACCCCCCATCTTTTGCGCAGTTACGCACACTTTATGAAAAAGTGCGCTCGTGGCGCACTACATTGAGATAACCTGTATTTTGCCAAAATTGGGGATATCATTTCCAAATTAATAGTTACAAATTGTGCTTTCCGGATACCGCGAACGCGAGTCTATTACATCGTCCGGTACAAACATTAGATAAGAGGTTTTTTTGTAGGCATTTCCGATCAGATTTCGATTTATTCTCCGTGTATAATCAATGAAATTATCTGTAACATTCCCTGAGAGATCGGCGTTAATATCCAGAACTTTAACTGGTGTGGCGCATGAAAAATCAAAGGAATTCAGGTCAAAATACCGAATTTTTTGTTTAGTAAGAGTACGAAAGTAGACGTAAAAATTTTGGATATCATAAACAATACTCCATTGGGTGCGCTCAGGATTTTTAACTTTTTTTAAAACATCAAAGGCATAATCTACTGCTGATGTTGATCCTTTCGGATCGTAATTTTTCACTATAGCCGCTGCTTTAATAAATCGCTCCACCGAACGGTAGATATCCAATTCCGGTATTTTGCCCTGCTTATAATATTCGATGCATTCTGAATACGTACTGTTTGTAAGTACTTTGACGAGCATAGTTTCATTGATGTGATAAACCAATTTACCACCAATAAACTCAATGGATGCACAGTTTCCCATTTTGTCGCAGGCCATATAATGAAGTCCAGTATTTCCAGAATAAATCCTTACTTTTGAATCGCTGGAAATAACTTCTTTAACCGTGGAAAAATTATCAAGTTGATACTGAATCCATTGTAAATTTGAAATTGAAGGGCGAGAATCATCTGCTGGATATTGAGTTTCTCTCAGCATCATCATTTCAACAACTAAACCGGTTTCATTCATTCCTCCCATGGGCATTTCGCGACCATACTGATTGAAGGTTATACTACCATACTTTGATGTCCATTTGGCAGGCTGTCCAAAATCTTCATTGAGCGACATTGCCGTTTTTTTAACACCTCGTTTATTTATGATTACCAAGCCATCATCAACTCCCCAGTCATAATTTTTCCCAACTAAGGGTTGGTCGCCATGATCAAGACGAAAAGTTGTGCACGGCAGAATGGTTTGTGGCAATGAAGTGAGGAATAAAATGAATAAGAATAAAAAAATCATGCAATTTTTCATGATTGTACCCCAAGAATTTTCAGAATTGATATTTACTGATTTGTTTAGGATCGGTCAATTTTGCAGATAAGTTTATCATAATCTGCAAAATACAAAGTCTGAAGATATTTGGTTTTTGCTAATGTAATCTGTAGTTCTGGAAAGGCAGGATTGTTGAGCAATCCTGCCTCTTTATTATTTATAAAAAGTCATTTTTTGCTTTTTTTATTGCGGTAATTCATACGTTCCCGTTATCTTTGAGCAATACTGAAAGGTACCTTCAGCTATTGGCTTGCCTCGCGTGATTGTCTGGGCGGTGCCAGTACCCTTGACACCTTTCCATTTGCCAGTGCCCTGAACAAACTCCCAAGGGAGTGGCTTAGGGCCTGCAAGCCCGTCATATGCCACAATAAAAAAATCTCCATCTGGATCCAGATACTTGCAAAAACCAGTCGTAGTGTACTCATCGCCTTCTATCCGTGAGACACCCATACATCTGTGAGTAAAATTTTCAAAAGTTTTGTCTCCGTCAATGCCTATGTTTATCCCTTTAAAATCATAACTAAAGACAGTCAATTCCTTACTTGCAGATAGCATTGTGGATGTTCCTGAGCGGCAACTTATGATGCTAAAGGATTTCTCCTCAGCATGTGCTGCCGGAATGAGCAGAACCATGACAACTAAACAGGTAGCAATTAAACGAATCATCTTTTTACCTCCTTGTCTATGTTCTGGATCAGTTCAGCGCAAAGATAGGTTTGCTTAGACTCCCAACGGGACATGGCAACTCCTGTCAGGAGGGTTGTAGGCAAAATTTGAGGGGCTTCTCCATTGAATCCTTACCTGTCTATCAGGTTAAAGTTTAAGGGAAACCGGTATTTATTTCATTAGAAAGAGAAAATTAGAAGTCGGGAGTCGGTTCAACAAATAAAGAGGAATAGCAGATCAGAATTTATTCGAAACAACTTTGAGCGAGAGATTGAGCTTCAAATGTGTGCAATGTTAACGTTTATTTATGATGGGACGTCAATTATTGTCAAGGAAATTTAAGCGCTGATTAATTGAGAGTATTTACAGAAAACCATGATTATAAAAAGTTTTGATATCATGCCGATATCTGCAAAATTGCCAAAGTACTGATATGTAGATGAAACCGCAACTTTGGCAAAAGTACAGGATATAACCTGATATCACAAAAATTTCAGGCCGGTCAATTGTGGTAATATGTTTATCGGTATCGGTACTTTTTAGTGGAAATTTTTATTGCAGATATCATCTTAGGTATCTGCAATTTCGGCTCATCTGCGACTAGCTGGAGTTATCTGCAATTTTTAAGATGAAGATTATCAAAATTTCATTTTCCGTTTGGCGGAATGGTCAGGAACTTCACAACGAACCGCCTGAAAAATGGCATTAGCCAATGCAAGACTAACAAGGCGTAAATAGGAGCTCCGATTATCCAATGAAGCTTTTTACGATGGGCAGCTTTCCATACGGTTGCAGCGACCTGAATCGGTTCGATATTTACACCCATCTTTTTGAGGCTGTATACATTTTGCGCACCATCCAGCAAAGATGTGTTCACGTAAGGTGCCAAAATATCGCAAACCGTAATGCCGTATTTTTCGAGTTCGATATCTAATGCCTCCGTAACAGCGCAGATGGCGTGTTTGGTTGATGAATAAACTGCAAGATCCGGAATTCCATAAATCGCTGAAGCTGATGCCATGTTAATTATCCGCGAGTTAGGCGTGTTCTTCAAATAATCTAATGCATAGTAAATACAGTTAAGAACGCCCTTCAGATTGACATCTATAACCTCTTGATTTTGGTGAATTTGGACACTCTCAAAATGACCAAACTTAATAATACCTGCATTGTTAAAAATAACATCTAATTGACCGCCAGTTTTCTCAGTGAAAGCCGTCAAGGCTTTTTGGACGCTTTCCGAATCCGTCACATCCATGAATTTCGAAAAACAATTAGCCTCTC
>JASFPE010000633.1:0-3217 GCA_050116155.1 Desulfobacterales bacterium | reverse complement strand
CCTTTATCAAAAAGAAATATTTTCAAGAATCAATATCCATTTTGCGCGTTTTATTGCGGATTTATGCGGCGATGGAGATTCGGATATTTTTCTTGCCGCTGCATTGGTCAGCCATGCAGCCGAAAATGGCGATGTGTGCATTAATCTTCATGACAACGCCGAAAAAGTGATTCTGGAAAAACAAAATGGAAATGATGGATTGATTTGTCCGAAACTTGATCGTTGGTTGGAAAAAATAGAGGCATCTCCGGTGACCGGGAGACCCGGGCAAAGAAAACCATTAATACTGGATGCCCGCAACAGGCTTTATCTGTATCGCAACTGGGAATATGAAAACATCCTGGCTGATGATATCAACAGCCGGGCAAATGATGAGACCTGTAAGCTGGATATGAAAAGTTTAATCCGGAGTATTTCAAAACTATATCCCAAAGAGAAGGGAGGAACACCTGACTGGCAAAAAATTGCCGCTGTAACGGCGCTTTTAAAAAAAATCTGTATAATTACCGGTGGACCCGGTACCGGAAAAACATTTACCATCACCAAAATCATGGCCCTGTTGATTGAACAGGGTATCCCTCAAAGTCCTAAAATATTTCTGGCAGCACCCACCGGTAAAGCAGCGACCCGACTGCAAGAGTCCATTCGGCAGGCGATTCCAGAATTAAATTGCAGTAAAAATATTATAAATGCCATACCGACTGACGTAAAAACGATTCACCGAATGTTGAGACCCAAGTTGAACTCGCCTTATTTTCATTACCACAGGGAAAATAAGTTACCGGCAGACATGGTGATCATCGATGAAGCTTCCATGGTGGATCTGGCCTTGATGAGCAAACTGGTGCAGGCAATTCCAATGAATGCCCGACTGGTTCTGATCGGAGACAAGGATCAACTGGCATCGGTTGAAGCGGGTTCGGTTTTGGGGGATATCTGCGATCGCGATAATCTACATGGATTTTCAGGAAAATTTTGCAACCAGATACTGCAGATAACAAAAGAAGATCTATGCGCCGTTATCGATAAACCCTCATCCTGCCCGGGGTTACAAGATTGCATTGTGGTTTTACAAAGAAGTCATCGATTCACCGCCGACAGCGGTATCGGTGGATTGAGCCGAGAGGTCAATCGAGGTAACGTGGATAGGGTATTTCAGCAGATAGAAGATGCGTCAGATGCGTCGATTGAGTGGCATGAAATGGGCAATATCCCGGAATTTTTCAATCTGTTGGCACAGAGATTAATCAATGGCTATCGCGAATATTTATCATCAGCAGATCCAATATCTGCTCTTGAGTGGTTGAGTCGGTATAAAATTTTATGTGCCCTGCGAATTGGCCCTTTTGGTGTAACCGCCATCAACAGATTGGCCGAACAGGTATTAAGCCAGCATGGCTTGATTCAATTTGATTTAAATTCTACCAATCCGTGGTATCAGGGCAGACCGGTTTTAATCACCCGCAACGACTATAATCTAGGCCTGTTTAACGGAGACATCGGCGTTACCCTGCCGGATAGCGAGGCTTCGTCCGGTGCGCTTTATGTTTTTTTTCCAGCCGCTGATGGCGGATTCAGGCGATATGCGATCCATCGCTTACCGGAACATGAAACGGTATTTGCCATGACGGTTCATAAAAGTCAGGGGTCCGAATTCGATGAGGTGGGGTTGATCCTGCCGAATAAAGATTATCCGGTCTTAACTCGAGAATTGGTTTACACGGGACTGACCCGAGCGAAAAAGAAATTTACCATTTGGGCGCAAGAGCCGGTTCTTCGCAATACCATAAGCCGTCGAATCAGCCGCATATCCGGTCTTCGGGAGGCGCTCTGGGGATAAGTTGACAGGTTTCAGGTTTCAGGTGTCGGGTGTCAGGAATTCAATTCCAAATCTCGGATTTCAGATTACAGATTTCGGATTTTATAGTAATTTCAAAGACACGGAAAAAGCCGATTGGAAGATTTGGGTATTCAGGAATTACGGAATTGAAGAAATAATGAATACAGCAACTGAGATAAAATGGACAGAATACAATTAATTCCTAATTTCCTGGATTCTCTGTCGTCTGACTTCTGTCATCTGTTTTCTGACACCTGACAACCGACACCTGAAACCTGATATGATTGAAACTTGTCAATAAAAAAAAATAGTCCGCCTTCCTTTGTGAGTTAATGGTTAAAGGAAGTATTGTCATTGATATCCTCCAGCTCATTGTTAGAGGCGGGATCATCGAAACGACGGTTGATCACTCTGATATTCGCGGGTTGGCTACCGCCTGTCATGGTTTCGTCGTGGAGCGGTCTCTTTCTAATATCGGGAGTTAGGCTGTGTGCCGTATCCCATAGGTTTCACGAGAGTTCTCCTTGACCGTGATCGCGCCTCCAGCAATGAGCTGGAAGTGATTATTTGTTCTTTGTAATCGGCCTCCTTGGTTTATGGTATGGGTAACAAATCGTTTATTGATGTTTTTTAAACCACGGGTTGCAGTTGTTTTGCCATGGCCCACAAAAAGGCACAGAGTTCACGGGCGATGGCGGTGACCACTTTTTGTTTGCTTTTGCCTCGGGCCGTCAGCCTTCTGAACCGGGCGCATAGACGCAGTTGTGCTTTCCAGGCGATTTGGCAGACCTGCTCAGGCACCCCCTGCTGGCGTTTGAGCAACGCGCGACTGACGCGAGGCTGCATGCGGTATGCCCAGGCGGCTTCAATCAGTGCTTTGCGGGCATGGCCGTTGCCGGTTTTGGTGATAGAGCCTGTTTTGATGTTTTCGCCACTGGAGTGCTCAGAAGGCACCAGGCCCAGATAGGCCATCAGCTGGGATGGATTGTCAAAACGGCTCAAGTCTCCCAGTTCGGCAAGCACGGTTACCGCTACGATCAGCGAAACACCCCGGGCAGCCTGCAGGGCCGAGACCACCGGGGCGAAGCGCCAATCGGCTACCAGTTGTCGAATTTGATCGGTCAGCCGGTTGACGCGTTTGAGGTTTTCATGCACCGTATCGATGTACTCCTGCAAGGCAACCTGTTGGGCCGCATAGGGCATGGTAATATCGGAAAGCCAGTTAAAATAGGCCTTGGACCATTTGGTTCGGCCGGCAAATGTGAGCCCGTTTCTGAGCAAAAAGGCGTTGAGCCGCTGTTTGGATTTACGCGCAGCCGCCACGGCATCTTCGCGGGCACGGGTCAAATCGCGCATGGCCTCGTCCTGGGCGTGGGG
>JASFPE010000632.1:0-3231 GCA_050116155.1 Desulfobacterales bacterium | reverse complement strand
TATACCCCAATTGACCGATTATTTCACGGGCAGATTTTGCCATCAGCTGGGCAAAAGCCATTTCAGGCTGGCAGTCAAAACCAAGGATACATTTCGCAGTTATGTTTGGCCGGGAAACGTCCGGGAACTCGAGCAGCTGGTCGGAAAAATTGTTTTCCGGGGAGATGAAAAAGAGCAGGTCGAAAAACTCTATCTGCACGCCGAAAACGAACTCCTGTTGAATCATCACCACGGGTTCCTGTCCGCCAATGAACTTGAGAAAGTCAAAGATTACATAAAGGCTGCCGAGAATTTGTCGTTAAAGGAAATCGGACAAAAATATCTGAGTAACGTCGAAAAAAAGCTGGTGAAGAAAGCGCTTGACAGAACCAACTGGAACCGAAGGAAGGCAGCCGTGATCCTTGATATCAGCTACAAGTCCCTGTTAAACAAAATAAAGGAATATAACATCTCGTGATGAGAATCATATGAGATGACACGGATTGGTTTCCGAATGGAAACTGATTAATGACTAACCTTATCCATCAAAAACTTAGAGGTCCAACTAATGGCCGATACGAAAGATACAAACCAAACAATCAACTTAAATCATTACATTGGTCTGGTTTTCAGGCACCGCTGGCTGGTAATCATTCCGTTCTGCCTTGCCATGATCGCCGGAATTTTCCTGTCGGTGACTCTCACCAGGGTTTATGAGGCCAGCACCTTGATTTTGATTCAGCCTCAAAAGGTGCCGACAAGTTACGTCCAATCCCTGATTACCGATGATGTAGATTCGAGGCTCAACACCCTCAGCCAGCAGATCATGAGTCGCACGAATTTGGAAAAAATCATCAAGGAGCTGAACCTGTTTTCAGGCCCCGAATATGGAAAGATGCTGCCTGAAGATAAATTGGCGAGCCTGCGCGGGCGGGTGACAGTTAACATACAAAGGGGAAGACATAGGGGGATGGATACGGAGTCATTTACGATTTCATTCAAAGGCAGAGATCCGGAAAAGGTGATGCGCGTGACCAATGCGCTGGCAAATAATTTTATAAATGAAAATTTAAAAGTAAGAGAGGCTCAGGCCACAGGGACCAGTGAATTTCTGGACACGGAGCTAAATGAGATGCGTCGCAATCTCGAAGAATTTGAACTCCGGCTTAAAGAATATCGCGAAAGGCACATGGGTGAGCTTCCCGAACAACTTCAGAGCAATTTAATGAGTCTCGAGAGTCTTAATCAGCAGCTTGTTAATCAGCGTGAAGGCCTTTTGGACGCCAAAAACAGACTGGTATCTGTCGAGAACCTGATTGCGCAGAGCCAACATTATCCAACCGCTGTCGCGACGGCCGAACCTGAGGCAGGCGGCCAGCTGAGTTTGGCTCAGCTCCACCAGCAGCTGAACCAGTTATTGGCCAGGTATACCGAGCACCATCCGGATGTTATCAAATTAAAAAAGCAGATAGCCAATTATACGCCCCAAGCATCTTCCGAAGCAGAAGAAACTCCCGGCACGACCGGCGCACCCCCTATAATGACTCAAGAAATGCGCCAGCGTGACGATATCCGGAGAGAGATTGCCGTCATTGAGATGGAAATTTCCGAAACAACCCGGCAGATAAGCAGATACAAAAAACGTGTGGAAAACACCCCCAAGAGGGAACAGGAACTGATGTCGTTGAGGCGGGATTATGACAACATCAATGAAAAATACAACTCGCTTTTAGAAAGGAAACTGGAGGCCGAGCTTGCGGTCAACATGGAAAAGAAGCAACAGGGCGAACAATTCCGCATCATCGATCCAGCCACCGTACCGCAGAGACCCATTGAGCCGGATATGAGGAAGTTGTTTCTGATCATCGTGGCATTAGGCTTAGGCCCCGGGTGTGGGTTGATTTTCGCCCTGGATTATTTTGATACCTCCTTTCGTCGGCCTGAGGACCTGGAATCTTATTTTGGCATTCGCACACTGGCCATTGCTCCACAGATTCATCATCGCAAAGACAGGGTGTTGCGGAAACTGCATCTGGCCTTCAGCGTGCTTTCTGTTATGATCGCGCTGCTTCTGTTTTCCGGTTTTGCGTCGTTGACGTTCAGGGGGGTGGAACCGACCATGGAATTGGTGCAAATGGTGCAAGAGTATGCAAAATTATGAGTTTCATTGAGCTTTAATAGCTCTATGTCTGTGGTCAATTGTCAGTTGTCAGTGGTCATTAGCAAGATTTGTTCTATTAATTTTTACAAGCTGGGAGGCAAAATAGCTTGTAGCTTATAACTAATAGCCAGAGACTGTCAGGCAAAATAGCTGATAGCTCATAGCTCGTAGCAAAGACTAAAGAGCTTTATAGCCGCCAAGCTTTATGGCCAACAGCAAGGCGAACAGATAGGAAAGCTTTGATAACTCTATATAAATAATTTCATAAGATAACCATAAACCGAACTGAGGTAATTCAATTGGGAAAAATTTTTAATGCTTTGGAGAAATACCGGAAGGAACGCCGGACCTATCTTGTGACGCAGAAGTTGAGAAAATCGGATTGGGATGTGCTCCTTCAATATGACCGGGAAACAGGAAAGCTTGACCTGCGCGCCAGCGTTATTGCCAAAAACAAGATGGCTGTTCAACGTTTGCTGGCAAACAGAATGATCTTAAGGGACGGCACGTTGACTGTCAAAGGTAGAAAAATATGCGAGGGAATGGCTCGTGTAATGAAATTACCCCAGGCGCGGCAACAGCCAGATCACGCCAAAAAGGAAATCAAACACCGCAAACCCGATACGATACCTTTTTCTAAAAGATTGAACGCAGCGGACTGGTCTGCGCTGATGAAATATGACCGGGAAACAGGCAATCTCCTGAAATTTGACCCGGAGATCGGTCAACTCACCAAGGATTCCAAGGCGGTTCTCAGGTCTCCGGATACCATCCAGCGTTTGATTGAATCTAACATGATTCTGCCCGGGGGATGGCTGACGGCCAGCGCCAAACAAGAGTGCGAAAAACGCGAAAGGAAGCTTAAAAGGCCGCTGGTAAATGTAAATGATCTGGTTGCTAAAAAAACCCCGCAAAACCGCATCAGCGAAAGCCGGGCATCTGATGTCGTTGCGGTGACCAAAAGTGAGAAAGCGGATCCCCAAAAACTTCAACCTGAGCCTTTAGCTGTCGACAAAGAGCGGCAAGCAGTCATCCCTAGAGATGACACCTTTATATTGGGCAAGGAGCGCCGTGAAAAGATTGCCGATGAA
>JASFPE010000631.1:0-3231 GCA_050116155.1 Desulfobacterales bacterium | reverse complement strand
CTTTGGCCAAATCATCCTCTTTGTGCCCCACATAAGAGAAAACCGAAGCCGTTGAACTCGTTACCTCCGGGTCTTTCAAACTGGGACGTGGTTGCGCCATGGCAACAGCACCAATATGCGGTTTTTCGCCGCCCCAGATCGCGACCAATAGATCCGGGCCGATCCATCTAATGCTTGCCGTCAGATCATATGCGCCGGTATCTGTGTTAATGGTGAATTCGGTGCTATTCATTTATTTTCTAGTTTTTAGGTTGAGCCCGTTTCCCGTTTGCCCGTTTGCCCGGAAAAAATAAAATCAGACATTTTTCCGATTCCAGCTGGCCAACTGGCTCAACGGGTAACGGGCTCAACCTATAACGCAATTATTGGGCTTTAGGCCGCCGGAGGCGGATTGAGATTGCTTGCAAAAATCTGATGAAATAGTTCAACTGCCTCCTTACCGAATTCCGGTGTATTCAGATGAAGATCCACCTCTTTGACGGGTACGTCGGAATTCAGATGTTTTTTAAGCGTTTCCGTGAATGTTTGGTTAGCATCTGGATCATAAAGGGGCCCTTCTTCCCTGTCAAGGGAGCTCCAACCTTTTAATGGAATGAGAACGGCGCATGGGGCCTTGGAAACGTTTAAGCGGTCAGCAATAATCTGAGCGGCTTGTTGCAACTCCTCTGCGCTGGTTCTGACCTCAATTCTGAGTTTATCAATTACAGCTTGAGGCCTTCCTTTATAACGTTCCAACAGCTCCGGCCGCCCACCGACACTGAGCATGTCCAATCCTGACGGCGCGACAACCTGTGGAATACCGGATTCACTGGCAGCCAGCAAGCGGTCATCACCGGCGGCACAGTTGCCATCCAGCATCTGTTCAACAATGCCCCGGCTGACCAGATCGATGACGCCATTAAACCACCCGTCACGGATAAGTTCATCCATGGCTCGATCTCCTCTGCCCTGAGCATGGCAGGGGACGGGGATATAACCCTTATCGCGAAGGTAATGGATGGCCGGTTCCACGCTTCGTTCCGCAAAACCAAAGCTGGTGATTGCCACCACCGGCTGGTCAAATTCGGCTTTCCAGCCCGGTGATAGCTCAACCATACCGCATATGGCCCCGACCGCATTAATAAGCTGGGTTTTTAAGATCGGATTTATTTCCACCACATCCACCACGGTATTCAACATCGTGATGTCTTTGGTGCCCACATATTTACCCACGTATTTGGGGTGAGCAGCCATACTCGATGCCATCAGCTTGGGCATCCCAAAAGGCAGCGAACGCATGACACTGGTGGCAACCAGAGATGCCGTTCCTCCGCCGACGCCCAGCACACCATTCACTTTTCCTTCTTCCATCAAACGCCGAACAATTTTCTGAGCGCCCCGTATCTGATTTTCAGTCGCTTTTTCACGTTCGGTTCGATAAAATTGGCGCACCTCTTCTATATTGAGACCGCCCTCGCTGGCAACTTCTTCACAGGTAATATCACCGGTGAAAAACGGTTCCTGTTCCATGCTGAAATCCAGCAGCAAGGCATTATGGCCTCTGGACTCGATGAGTTCCTTAACCATTTTGAACTCAGCCCCACGCGTATCCAAGTTTGCAATAATCAAAACTGTTTTTTTAGCCATGTTCATTTAATCCCATCATTATCTGAGGATTCCCTGAGCTTTTCAGTGAACAATATCTACATTGCTAAAGGCCCAATTCAGACCACCTGGCCTTAACCTTTTCGACGATTTCCGAATCCAGCTCGATGGGGATCGGTTTGTCTTTCCAGTCATAGGGTATGGTGGCGTCCAGCAATAACCTGCCGGTGATCTCTCTGGCGTTGATGGGCAACGAGGGATCCAGCGGAGTGGATCGACCCCGTTTGATTACCTGACTCCGGTTAGGCTGGAACCGGAAAGCCAGGGCATACATCACCCGCGGAATATCCCAGGGGTCGATATCTTCATCCACCACAATGACTGTTTTTAAACCGTAAGCACCCATTTCGGTTGAAATAGCGGCGGTCAGCACCTGGTCGGCATGACCGGGGTACATCTGCTTCATAGAAATGATGGCCAGGAATCGGCCGGAACCCTCAGGGGGGCAGTAAACGGCCTTCAACCCGGGTATTTTCATGGCCAGAAGCTGCTGCCAGAGGGTTGCGCCGTAAGAGAGGGCCATTGTCATGTGAGTGTCGGTGACGGCCCGGCCTACGGTGGTTCCCCATAAAATAGGGTTATTCCTGTGGGTCACGCATTTGACGTCGATGTAATTTCTTGGATCCGTGCCAACGCCCGAATAATATCCGGTATACTCACCAAACGGGCCTTCCTCCATGAACTTATCGGCATCGACTTCGCCTTCAATGATGATTTCAGCATGGGCCGGTACGGGAAGATCCACGGTTTCACCCGGGACCACTTCTACGGCTTCTCCCCGCAGTGCCCCGGCAACATCATATTCGGACGTAAAGGCCGAAATTCGGGCGGCTCCCAGGATAAACAGGAGTGGATCGCATCCGATCACGGAAGCCACCGGCATGGGTTTTCCCATGGCCTGGTATTTTTTCAGCATGATGTCGGCGTGTTTCCCTTTGATGAACTGGGTGCCCATCTTATCTTTTTCAAACAGCTGGCTGCGGTAAGTTCCCAGATTGATCCAGCCGGTCTCAGGATCTTTGCTGATGATGAAATGGGCGGTGCCGATATAGCGTCCGCCGTCCAGCGGATACCATTGGGGCACCGGGAATTTAAAAAGATCGATATCGTCACCGGTCAAGATATTTTCCTTACAGGGAGCGTTTGAGGCTTCCACCATCTTGGGCGGTGTCAGATTTTCCCCCAACTTCGCCCATTCTACGTACAGATCCACAAGCGAGGATTCAAGGGGCAGGCCCATGATCAAGGCCAGCCTCTGGGTTGTGGTGCACACGCTGGTGATGACCGGTGTGCTGTAATCCTTTACGTTTTCAAACAGAAGTGCCGGACCGCCCTGTTCCTCGTTGAGCTTGGCGATATGCGACAGTTCCAGGTTCCAGTCGACTTCAGCGGTGATCCGTTTACACAGACCTGTTTCTTCACCTCTTGCAACAAAATCCCTCATACTTTTCATTATAATAAAGTCCTCCTCTCTAAATAAAATTTTTACAAAAATTTTATATTATCACGGTATTTTGATTCGTTTCATGGCCTGTTCCATCAATAGCTGGCGGCCGGTCTTAGCCCCTATTTTTGACTCTGTTTTAC
>JASFPE010000630.1:0-3234 GCA_050116155.1 Desulfobacterales bacterium | reverse complement strand
ACATCAAAATTGCTGACGCTGTCCGAATCGATTTCTCGCTTTGTTCCCGACGGTAGCTCCCTGACCATGGGTCTGTCTCTGGAATCTTTGATTCCCTTTGCAGCCGCGCATGAAATCATGCGTCAGCGCAAGAGCAATCTTACTTTAATTGGCCCGATTTCGGACATTTTGTTCGACCAGGTCGTCGGTGCCGGCTGTGTCGGCAAAATTCGAGCCGCCTGGGTCGGCAATGTAATTACCGGTTCAGGTTACAATTTCCGACGCGCCATTGAGTCCCATACCCTAGAAATGGAGGACCATTCGAATCTTACCATCGCCATGGCCCTGAGGGCCGGTGCTATGGGGGTTCCCTTTATGCCTGCACTTACGGCATTGGGAAGTGACCTGTTTAAAACAAATGCCAACCTGAAAATCATGACCTGTCCGTTTTCCGGCGATCGTCTGACGGCAGTCGCCGCCATTAATCCGGATGTTGCGATTGTGCACGTTCAACGTGCCGATGAATATGGTAATGCCCATGCCTGGGGCAACCTGGGAATCACCCGGGATGCCTGTTTGGCCAGCCGCAGCATCATCATCACTGCCGAAGAAATTGTGTCACCGGAAGTCATCAGCCGGGATCCGAATCGTGTCATCACCCCCGGTTTTCGGGTGAGCGCCGTCGTTCACCGCCCCTGGGGAGGTCATCCGTCTCCCGTGCCTGGCTTTTATAACCGCGACCATCAGGCGTTTATCGATTATCGCAATGCAAGCAAGACCCCAGAGCGTTTCGCTGATTGGCTGCAGCGCTGGGTGGACAGCATCGACAGCCACCGGGATTATATCGAGTTGTTAGGTGATGACAGAATATCTGAGCTGGCCTTGAAACAGCATGTGATGTCGGAGCCAGTGGATTTTGGATACTAGGTGTAGGTTTCAGGTGTCGGGTGTTAGGTGTCAGCATTCATGATTCAAGGTTTGCGGCGCAAATTATATAGCATGGGGCATGGAGCAAAGGGCATGGGGTAAAGGATTTAGGTTCGGAGTTGCGCGTTTGGAGGTCGGTGTTCAGTTTTATTTTTAATTCCTAAATTCATAAATTTCTGAATTCCTCAATTCTTGATTGCTGACACCTGACACCTGACACCTGAAACCTACTAAAACCTGACACCTGAAAGCTTTTGAAACCTGAAAACTAAATAATTTTATGACCAAACAAAATACCAAAAATAGGGGCTGGACGCTTGCTGAATTGATGGTAACGGCTGCTGCCCGTGAGATTGCCGACGGCGAAGTCGTGTTCGTGGGGATGCGATTGCCGCTGCTGGGGTTTTTATTGGCCAAGAGTTCGCATGCTCCTGATGCTATCGGAGTTTACGAACTGGGCATCGTGCGCGATACGCTGGCTCCGGAGCCCATCCTGACGATGGGAGATCTTCCCAATTTATATCGCGCGCAATGGTTGGCAGACACCGCTGACGCCATGGGATTGTTGCAGCAGGGTGGGGTGGACGTCAGTTTTATCGGCGGTGCCCAGGTGGATCGCCATGGCAATTTAAACACCAGTTACATCGGCGGTGTTGAAAATGTTGCAACCCGTCTGCCGGGCAGTGGGGGCGCCTGTGATCTTGCCTGCCTCGGAAAACGGCATATCATAGTCATGTCCCATGAGAAACGTCGTTTTGTTCCACATGTGGATTATATCACCTCACCTGGTTACGGCAATGGCTACCAATGGCGCCAACAGGTCGGGCTGCCACGGGGAGGGCCATCCACCGTAATTACCACCCTGGGGATTTTGCGCTTCGATCAAGACTCCCATGAAATGATACTGTCATCCGTTCATCCGGGTGTTACTGCAGATATAGTCCTGGAGAATACCGGCTGGCCGCTTCAGGTCTCAACGGATCTGCGCCAGACACCGGAACCATCCGGAGAAGAATTGGCCATGCTACGCCGGTTTGATCCGGAGGGATACTGGACGGGAACTTAAAAGAAGATGGTTTCAGGTGTCAGGTGTCAGTGTTCAGGGCATGGGGCATGGGGCAAAGAGCATGGAGTCTTTCGAATTCGGAATTCGGAATGCGGAATGCGGAATGCGGAAATAACAAAAGATTAATTTCGAACTTTAATTCCTCAATTCCTAAATCCCTAAATTCCTCAATCTTTATTTTCTGACACCTGAAACCTATTCTTACTATGGAGTGAAAAATGAAATTGACAAAAGATGAAATTAAGGAAGCTTTAGACCGCTGGAATCGTGCCTGGGATGATCATGATCTGGAGGGGGTTATGGCGCTTTTTCACGATGATATCTTCTTCGAAAACTGGACGGGTGGCAGGGCTGAAGGAAAAGAGGCATTGCGCAAGGCCTGGACCCCCTGGTTTGAAAATCACGGAGGATTTCGCTTTACACCCGAGGACACCTTCATCGATGAAGACGAACAGAAAGTGCTATACCGCTGGCAATTGGATTGGCCTTCTTTCGAAGCCGGGTTTGTTGGAAAACCCGAAAGGCGGCGTGGGGTCGATGTCATTCATTTCCAGGACGGTAAAATCATTAAAAAATTAACGTATTCTAAGACCACGATTGAGATTGGTGGCGAAAGAATCCAACTTGGTGCGAATCCTTCATGAATCAAATATTTCTCTTGACAAAAAAACAGGTAGCTGTGATATAGCTATATTAAACAATCTTTGATAAATGAATATTGTTTAGTGAACGGGGGAAGATTCGAATTAAATTTAGATAAAGGAGGGTAATTCAGGATGAAAAAATTGCTAATTTTCGCGACACTGTTTTTGTTTATCGGCATTATTGTGGGTCCTGCATTTGCGGCAGACACTTATAAAGTAGGTGCTGTTTTCTCGGTGACCGGCCGTGCGTCTTTTTTAGGTGACCCTGAAAAGAAGACTGCTGTGATGGTTGCGGAGAAAATCAATAAAGCCGGTGGCATTAATGGCAAAAAACTGGAGCTTATTATTTATGATGATGAGGGCGATGCCACTAAGTCTAACCTTGCCGTCAAGAAGCTAATAACCCAGGATAAAGTCTGCGCTTTTATTGGACCTTCTCTCAGCGGTCTGTCATTAGCAGTGCTTGCGTTAGCCGAGCAAAACCAAATTGCTATGATTTCCGCTGCGGCAAGTTACAAGATCGTAACCGACGACGCCGGTAACCAGCGCAAATGGGTTTTTAAAGTACCGCAGTCAGACAGCATGGCCGTTGAAGCGATTTATAATCACATGAAAAAG
>JASFPE010000629.1:0-3249 GCA_050116155.1 Desulfobacterales bacterium | reverse complement strand
TTGGCCGCAGAGCCGAACGGCGACGAGAATGGCCTTGATTTCCAATAAAGATCGGAATTCGGTCTTACTGTCAATTTCAACCCCGGCCGATGCTGTCGCGGAGCCATTCAGATAGGTAAAATATTTGATCAGAATTTTTTTGTAAAGATCGTGCGAACCTGTTTTGCCGATCCCATCGGTGGGTGCTGCAATCGCGTCGAAAGATCGCAATAATGTTTGGGTGATGACATCTTGGAATAATAGTCTTGCAGGACCGGTTTTATCTTTACGATTTATTTGGGCGCTGCCATGAAAGGATATGGCTCCACTGATCACCCTGGCAATCAGGCTTTTTCCCTGACCGTTTTCACCAACCACCAGGCACGGAGACATGAGATCGGCATTAAAGTCACCGACCTCCGCATAGGTATCCTGAGACTGTATCGGATTCAGGGATGATCCAAGCAATATGCGCACGTCTTTGAACAGCATCGAAAAGTCTGCCGCATGAGTTTGATTATCCTGCTCGACATCATAACGGTCGGCGTGTTCAACTGAATCTTCTCCAATCAGGGCCAACAATTCAACCGGTATGCTGAAGTCAAGATAATATTGAAACAATTTTTGAAAATAGCGTGTATTATTCCGGGACAGCCAGCTGAATGGACTGGCAATAGTCAGCTTCCGGCTGAATGACGAGCAAAGATAGGCTTTGGCAAGTGCCAGCTTAACGGTTTCCCCGCCGGATAAGGTGCGGATCGGTTGAAAGAGGTTTTCGTGCACACCAAAATCTCTGGCAATTTCTTCAACCGCAGGAGTTGATTCGTTTTTCTGATTTCGGGCGCTCAGCTGTGCGGCGGTCAATACCTGCCAGGGTGTGCTGAATGCAAGACAATCGCGAGGATTGCTGGTGATATAGGCAATTGGCTGTTCAATTAATTTTAATAATTCATTTAAAGAAATTCTTCTAAAATCACTCCAGAATAGCTTTGGACCGGAATATCTCCGGGGAATAAGCGAAAACACGCTGTTTCTAAAAGCCTCTTCCCGCTGCTCATAGGTCTGAAAATACGTAGTGGATTTTAGTAAGGATTCTTTCACGGTTAAAGACCGTTCTTTCCTTAAATATTGAATACTCATCCGCCTCTGGAGGATTCAATTGAAAATTATCAATATATTAGTGATGTGATTGAATAAAGCAAGTTGAAATTTATGATTCAGAGTATTATTGTAACCAATTCTTTAACGCACAGCACCCTGAATAGTGAAGCCATCATTAGGTAATAATAGGATCCTTTCTTAAATATGGGACCGTTTTTAGGAAATTAAAGGGGATAATAAAGTCTGCATTCGCACTTTAGGCGTCATTTTTAGTCGGGATTTTTTCATTTTTGAACTTATGCGCGAACGTCATCCTGGGGCGATAGGGCGGTAAATTAAAGACCATTTTAAATCGTTTATTATCTCAACAAACCCACCGAAAATGCCAAAAGGAACTGCCCACCATAGTATAACGGTAAGCCAATGAAACGATTTAAAAATTCAGGCTTTATGAAGCGATTGCGGGCCACAAAAACGTCGGAAACATAAAAACCAAGGGCTCCGACCAATACCAGAAGCCGTCCAACCTGTGCCAGATGCACAGATCCAAAAACCGACCAGGCACCGGCCACCATCAGCGTAATGATGATGACGTAGCCGAGCACCGGTGCATTCATAGATGCCAGGTGGGGTCGCAACCAAAAATAAATACCACCACTCAGTACAGCACAAAGCCCGGAGCCAAACCAGGTCCACCAATTGAGATGGGCAACATAGAAAAAAGCGATGATATAGAAAACGTGACCCAGTAAAAAGGAAATCAATCCGTAAAGAAACATTTTTTCCTGTGGCAGAGCCAGGCAAACGTCTCCCCCCAGACAAAAAATCAATCCAACCAGCAGAAGGTAAAAATATCCCGGAAGCGGATGGGTTTCGGACACAGCGGTGATAATAAACAAACAGGAAAGCAGCGTTTTAATCGGCAATACTGCCTTGGGGTTTGCTTGCTTTTCAAAATAAAGCAGAGCTGTCAGCAGCAACACCGCCAAGAGAATGATCAGGTAACCGGGCATCGTTTATCTACCACTGGGTATGGTTTTGTGAAGAGGAAGGTAATGGGTTTTCTGGGTTTCAGGTGCCGGTTAAAAAAGCATGGGGCATGGGGTCCACAAATTCGGAATGCAGAAAATCAAAGATCAAACACAAAACACTAAACACTAAACACCAAACACCCTAATGATTTTAAATCCGAAATCCGCAATTGATTAATTCCGAATTCGAAAAGCCTTAAACCCTATGCTCCATGCCCCAAGCCCCATGCCTTATACCGTTATGCCATATGATCCGCGAGAAAGACCGTTCATCGGAAATATGACCAATTTCAACTGGAAAATTAGACCAATCCCTGATCCAGCATCGCATCCACCACCTTCACAAATCCTGCAATATTGGCACCATTTACATAATTGCCGGGGTTGCCGTACTGTTCGGCAGCATCCAACGAAGTTTGATGAATGCTTTTCATGATCAGCTTCAAGCGATTATCCACTTCTTCCCTGGTCCACGCCAAGCGCATGCTATTTTGGGTCATTTCCAAACCCGAAACAGATACCCCACCGGCATTGGCTGCCTTACCGGGGCCGTAAAGCAGCTTGTTATCCAGAAATATGTCGATACCATCGGGGGTCGTGGGCATGTTTGCGCCTTCGCTAATCAGAATCACGCCATTATTAACCAGGTTCTGGGCATCGTTGCCGTTAATTTCGTTTTGGGTGGCGCTGGGGAAGGCACAATCCGCTTTGTGATCCCAGAGTGGATTATGGTCAGCCTCAGGGTCTACTGGAGTATAAACTGCAGAGGAATACTTATCAGTGTATTCTTTGATGCGGCCCCTTCGAACATTTTTGAGAATTTTTACAAATTCAAGCTTTTGCTTATCGATGCCCGCCTCATCAAATATGCAGCCGGAGGAATCCGAAAGGGTTAGGACCTTAGCCCCTAATTCGATCAGCTTTTCGGCTGTAAACTGAGCGACATTCCCGGCACCAGACACCAGACAGGTTTTACCCTCCAGGGTTTCTTTGCGGGTGGCCAGCATCTCAGCAGCAAAATAAACCGAACCATAACCGGTCGCCTCGGGGCGAATCAGACTACCCCCCCAGTTTAATCCTTTGCCGGTCAAAACCCCGGTAAATTCATTGCGCAGCTTTTTATACATTCCAAATAAAA
>JASFPE010000628.1:0-3251 GCA_050116155.1 Desulfobacterales bacterium | reverse complement strand
GGTGAGCACCAAGATTAGATTCTGCCAATTGAGAACCGCTTCAGGTCTGGTGGAATAGGAGAATCAAGATTAGTTTATACGGATTTATACCCAAATCGATGGGATTAAGTCAATCATTATCAGGGGATCCTACAGGTTGTGATATCATATGGCAAAAACCAATTATCAGGCGATAGTGATTAATTGAGAATATGTAAGCTTCTGGAATCAATGAAATTATTGTGGATATCAAACTGATACATGCAATCTATCGCCTTTTTACAAGCACTGTCAAATCGGAGTCCCGAAAAATATGGCCTTCGGTAAATAAAAAAGGGCAAATCCATGTTTTAGATTGACCCTTCTGAGTTGTGATTACAAACTATTATCCAAAACGGATTCTTACTGAATAGAGGCTGAATCAAAGAGGTAATATGTGGCCGGGCGTTCCCCTTGAAAAAATGGATATCACAAAAATATTCAGGCTTCGAAAATCTGTCATACGTTGGGTATCAAAGGTTTTAGCAATGCAAAAATGGTTGTGATATTTAAAGATACATGCAGTCCAAACTAATTTTGCCAGACTACCAGATATGGTGGTGTGCTATCCCTTAACCTATCTATCAAATTATATTTGACGCCACATAATTTGATGATATATATGGTTATTATTGATCTGAACTTCCTATTCCACCTGAGCGGGTGAACAATTTTATTTGTTGAATCAAGCCAGATCCTGCATTTCTGATCGCACTTTTGATCTATCCACTTTTTGATTTTACCTTATTCAAAACCTCTAAATGGGAGTGCAATCATGAGCGAAGAGCGTGTCAAGCGCAAACTCAGTGGCATACTCAGTGCTGATGCAGTGGGATACAGCCGACTTATGGAAGAAGATGAGGCATCGACTATTCGAACTTTAGACGAAAGTAAAAGATTGATGAGCAAACTCATCGAGCAGTTTAAAGGACGAGTTGTGGATGCACCCGGTGATAATTTGCTGGCGGAGTTTGGCAGCGTGGTGGATGCCACTGAATGTGCGGTAAAGATTCAAAGGGAGCTAAAAACCAAAAATGCGGAAATACCGGATAACCGCAAGATGGAGTTTCGCATCGGTGTTAACCTGGGCGATGTGGTTGAAGAAGCCGACCGCATATACGGCGATGGGGTTAACATTGCTGCTCGCATCGAAGAGCTTGCAGAGCCGGGAGGAATTTGTATCTCAAGAACCGCCTATGATCATATAAAGAATAAATTAGAGCTTGGTTATGAATATTTGGGCGAACACAGCGTTAAAAACATTGCGGAACCAGTGAGAGTATATCGTGTTTTGATGGAGCCTGAAGCTGCAGGCAAAGTGATCGGTGAGAAAAGGTTCTTGGGAAGGATTTCACGCAAAACGGCTATGGCTGCAATTATTGCACTGGTCATAATTGCCGGAGGTCTAATTGGATGGAACATATACCTTCATCAAGCTAAAAAAATTGAACCCGCCTCTTTAGAAAGAATGGCATATCCATTACCGGATAAACCATCTATTGCGGTGCTGCCGTTTGAAAACATGATTGCAGGAGCTGAGCAAGAGTATTTTAGCGATGGCATCACTGAGGAAATTATCACGGCTCTTGCTAAAATCCCCGATATTTATGTGATAGCTCGCAACTCTACGTTCACATACAAGGGGAAGCCCGTGAAAGTACAGCAGGTAAGTGAAGAGTTGGGAGTACAGTACGTGGTGGAAGGGAGTGTTCGTAGAGCTGAGGATCAGGTACGAATCACCGCCCAGTTCATCGATGCTATCAAAGGGCATCACCTTTGGGCTGAGCGATATGATGGCAACCTGGGAGATGTTTTCAATTTGCAAGATAAAGTCACGCAAAAGATAGTTGCAGCGCTTACACTTAAGTTGACTCCGGACAGGGAAGAGAATATCGCCGACAGGGGTACTAAGAACGTTGAGGCTTACGATGCATATTTGCAAGCCTCTGCACATTTTTCACCACAAACATCAGAAAATATGAACAAGGCGATTGCCTTCTTGAAGCAAGCTATCGAATTGGATCCAAATTTTGGTCGAGCCCATGCCAGGCTGGCGACTGCCTATACCACCATCATTTCCAGGCAATTTGATAAGGATCTGGGTATATCCAACGCCCAATCCCTGCAACAAAAACACCTTCAATTGGCACTGAAAACCCACACAGCGTTGGCGCATCAGGCAGCTGCCGGGGCACATTTATTCAAAGGCCAGGTTGAAAAAGGCATGACCCATGCAGAGCGCGCCTTAGCACTTGAACCTAACAATTCTGTAGTCTGCGAGATTATGGGTATTGCTTTGATTTATTCAGGAAAGTCTGATGAAGCTTTAACATATCTTAAGAAGTCAATGAGGCTAGATCCTAATTATCCGCCTCGGCGTTTGTGGTGGCTGGGGATAGCCCGATTTTGCGATGCACAACTGGAAGAGGCTGCGATAAATCTTGAAAGATCCCGTAAGCGTAATCCTCATTTGGCACCATGGTTCCAAATAGCGACCTATGCGTATCTTGGACGGGAAAAAGAGATTCCAGAAGTAATTGCTGAGTACTTAAAAATAAGAGGATGGAAAAAACTGCCTCCAAATCCTATTAAAACTATTATGCAGTGGTATCAGTTCAAGGACAAGACTCAAAGAGAGCGTTTTGTCGAGGGGCTCCGAAAGGCTGGATTGACGTAAGTGAATTTAAAAATCCAAGTGTTACGAAATTATGGATACATTGAGATGAAATGCAGAATCGCAAAACTACATAGGAGATATGTATATATGGGATCAGGACCTCGCGACATCGCTTATGTTTAGTGCCAAGGAGATTTTTCGTGCCGGGTTTTCTGAAGACAAACCTCCTGATTATTTAACCGGAATATATAAAGGGGAGGATATAATGCTTACGCTTCCATTTCGCTCAACAAAACAGCTCGTTTCACTGATCCGCCGAAAAAAGGTTGGATGCCTGGAGTTGCTCGACCTTTATCTGCAGCGCATCGAACGCTATAATTCCGAGATCAATGCGATCATTTTCATGGATGTTGAAGTGGCACGCAAACGCGCCAGGGCTGCCGATAAAGCACTTGCCAGAGACGAGCTATGGGGGCCGTATCACGGAGTGCCGATGACGATCAAGGAGTCCTTTGATGTAACGGGCATGCCGACGACGTGGGGATTGCCGCAGTACAAGAACAACTATCCAATGAAAAATGCGATTGTTGTTGAGCGCCTCCTCAACGCAGGTGCG
>JASFPE010000627.1:0-3251 GCA_050116155.1 Desulfobacterales bacterium | reverse complement strand
AAAACCCAGCAAGACAAATCCGGATCGCCATGAAAACCAGATCAGCAATGCCTCAGCCAGGAGCGGCGCGGCGATAAAACTAAGGTTGGGACCCAGTTCATGAATCGCAATGGCCTTGCCCCAGTGTCTGGGGGCGATAATGGCCGTCAATGTCGCGAGACCCGAAGGAAGGTATAGTCCGGCTGCCAACCCGATGATGAGCATTCCGATCCGGATCCCCCACAAACCGCTAATAAAGGAAGTACCCAAAAGCGCGACGCCCAGCACTGCAGCAGATAGAATAATTGTTTTTCTGTGGGTCAGACGCGATGAAAAAAAACCTGAACCAAGAAGGGTAATGAAATATCCGACTGAAATTAAGAGAAAAAATGATCCTGCGGCGGCATGAGCGATACCCAGCTCAGCTTCTATCTTGGGCATTAAAGGAGATAGGATAATACGAGAAATAAAATTTATAAAAAATATCGATGTTAAGATGAGCAGAGGACTCAAATGGGCGCGCAATTGATCCGGCTTTTCCGGGTTTTCCACATCAGCAACCTGCACGTTCGCATGAACTGCCATAATTAAGAACTTTCTTAATAAAATTAAATCGTTTCCTTTTATTGTGGGAGCGGCTTCCAGCCGCGATAAATGTCCCGATACTCAAAACTCCATCGCGGCTGGAAGCCGCTCCCACAAATTGGTTTTTTCTGATAGGCACTAATTAGTCATGCGCCAATTAAAATTTTACAGCTGGTTTTTCAACCGCTCGACTTAGCCTGGCCTGAATAAGTTCTGCCACAATGCTGACTGCGATCTCTTCGGGAGTTTCGGCACCGATGTCCAGGCCAATCGGCGAGTGCACCTGTTGAAGCGTTTCTTCAGAAACCCCTTCTTCTGCCAGCGATTTATAAATTATTTGTCTTTTTCGGAGGCTTCCGATCATTCCGATATATACATAATTGGTTTGCAAAGCATCCCGCAACACATTCCGGTCATGAATATGGCCGCGGGTAATGATGGCGATGTATGATGAAGCATTAATGGAAATGCGATTGAAGGCTTCATGAAAAGGACAAACGATGAGTTCGTCTGCATTGGGAAAGCGTGTCGAATTTGCAAACTCTTCCCGATCATCAATCACACACACCCTAAAACCAACCATTTTGGCCAATGGTGCCACAAAGGTCGAAACATGTCCAGCTCCGAAAAGATAGAGAACAGTGTCCGGTTCAATAGGTTCTGCAAAAATAGCCGAAGCGCCTTCCTCGACTTCTATCATTACGGGCTTATTCGCTTTAGACCATTTCTCATTGCTGGATATATCAACAGCTGTATCATCCTCAAAATCCCCTATGATGGTACCATCGGGTTCTATCACAACTCGAGAGTGCCTGTTATAATCCATTCCATCCGCCACCATGGTCAGCAGCGTTCCCGTTTTTCCTTCACGAACCAGATCTTTAACTCTTAGAAATACCTCGTTGGCCATTGGATTGTCCGGAAAAACCGGTTCCAACAGGACATCTACAATTCCACCACACAACATTTCCGATTGAGCGAGTTCTTCGCCCACCATCTGGTAATTAAGAATGCGCGTCTTGCCCTCCTGAAACAAATTCTTGGCAGCTTCCATAACCTGCAATTCCAGACAACCGCCTCCGATACTTCCGATAACGGATCCATCTTCCAAGATCAGGCATTTTGCGCCCAATGATCTCGGGGCTGATCCCACTTGGCGAATGATCCGTGCCAGTATGGCTTTTTTCCCGTTTGTCAAAAGCGTTGCAAGTTCTTCAAATATATTTACCATGGAATTCTCCCTAATCCGCATAACCGGGAAATTCGAAGCACGAAATCTTAAATAATTTCGAAATTCTAATTTTGATTGCCTCGTAAAAAGTCTCCGAATCGTCATGCCGGACTTGATCCGGCATCCAGAATATTTTGAATTGACTGGACTCCGGCTTTCGCCGGAGTGACGCAATTTGCACTTTTTATGAAGCAATCATGTTTTGAATTTCGATAATTTGATAGTCGAAATTGTTTCGAATTTCGAGCTTCGGATTCTAAATTTTACTTAAAAAAACTAATCTTAAAATTACTGCCTAACAATTCATGTCGTAATACTCCAACACCGGCGGCTCTTTCTCCAGTTGACCGATAATGATGCGTTTCAATTTCGTCTTTTTTTGCATAGCCAATAAATTGCCGATCTGTTTGCCAGTTTCAAATCCCCCGGCCATATCCGCCTGGTTGAGAATAACCAGACGTGCCGCATCCACGGGCGCATCCTTGAAAATTCCTTTGTCATGAAGAATAACACTGCAAACAGCCGCTGCCGTAATCTCCTGTCCCGCTGCAAGCCCGGTTATGAGTATAAAACGTTCTAGGCGATGGACCCATTCATCGGTTAACGGTTTGCCGACTCCGCTTAAGCCAGCCAGTCCGATGACCAATTTTGTCGACGGGGGAATAACCGGTTCATGGTTCGCCGGTACTTTCAAAGGTCTGCCGGCGGCGCCGTCGGCTTCCACCAGAATCCAACGAAAAATACCTTTTTCAAAAATAGCATCGATTGTTTCCGGTGTCAGACCGATGAGCTTATTTTCGCCTGGCAGTTGACTTTTCGCGGCTGTAAGGTGCAGCTTTCTGTTTTTATGAAAATCGCTGGCCTGTTTGACTATCGTCTCAACGGAATCAGATACGATCAAGCAAGATGATTGCTTTGGTTCAGGTACAAGAATTTTTGTGGTGGTCGTTGTTAGTACCGATTCGCCGGTTTCGGCAATCTCATGCGCGAGTTTGAACATCAAGCTTGTTTTGCCCCCGGCACCCACCAGGCTCACGACCCCCTGCCCTTCTAACATCAGTGCCTGTCGTAATGAAGTCATATACGCGGTCCGTGTTACGCGTTACGGGTTTCGAGTTGATAGCACCAAAAGCATTTACCCATTGAAGACTCTTAGAATTGCTTCTAATACTGAACCTGATATAGCCCTGGCTTTATCAGAAATGGTATAGCAATAGCCCACCTCACCTCTCGGATCAATGTCGCCGATTTTCAAACCCTGATGCACCCAACTTTCTGTTCGAATGAGTCCGCGAAGAACCCCATCGATTCGGGCTTCAACTTCTGATTCTTCCACCCGGCCAATGATATCACCCTGTTGTACATAATCCCCGATTTTTTTCTGAGTCTGAAACTTACCATCGGCAGGTGCGCGTAAAACTCTTTCTTCCGTATACCCTCCAATCGCACCGGGAAT
>JASFPE010000626.1:0-3257 GCA_050116155.1 Desulfobacterales bacterium | reverse complement strand
GGGAGCCGACCACGCGGTCTTGAAGCCCCAAGCGGTGCGCATGGAAGGTCAAGGTTTCGATATGGCGAGACATGGGATCGTCACTTTCGTCACAGTGCATGTCCACCCGCAGCCCGCGCTCAGCAGCGATTTCACATATGGATTTTACGGAAACCGCACCGTCATTCATGGTTCTTTCAAAATGAGGAATCCCGCCGACCACATCGATACCCAGATCCAACGCCCGTTCTAAATTGGCAGCACTCGCGGGGTGGCGAAAATAGCCATCTTGAGGAAAGGCCACCAATTGCAAATCGATGTAAGGTTTAATCTCTTCGCGAAACTCTAAAAGGGCATTCACGGCCAGCAGGCTATCATCGCTGACATCCACGTGACTGCGAATCGCCAGGGTGCCTCGCGCAACAGCCCAATGGCAGAGCAATTCTGCACGAGCCTTAATATTTTCGACGGTTAGGTGCGGTTTTAACTCTCCCCACAGTTCGATTCCCTCCAGCAGGGTACCACTTTGGTTCACCCGCGGTTGACCATAGGTCAGGGTAGAGTCCATATGAAAGTGGCTATCCACAAACGGCGGTGTTGCCAGCCAACCGGTGGCATCAATTTCCCGCCCCGCTTGCGCCTCGAGTTGCGGGCCAACCTCAGCAATAGCGCCATTTTCAACCGCAATATCAATGCCTTCGCGCCCATCCGGCAGGTTGGCGTTTCGAATGAGTAAGTCGATCATAATTCCTCAATTATTTTTTTCGTTCATATTGTGGCAGCTATCTTTGAACTGGAACCACGGTAGCTCATAAAAGTGCCTAAAATTTAAAATGCCTAAAATGAATCTAATTATACCTTAGCGGGTCGGAGTTACCTGGTTAGCCTCCTTTCTCCTCCCTGCGATAGGGCTTCAGCAGCGCCGCCGGTACAGCCGCCCGTCTGGAGACACTGATCAGGGCGACAATCGTCAGCAGATATGGAATCATCAAGAAAATATGAAAGGGAATTGCGACACCGACGCTTTGAAGCCTTAGTTGCAAACCGTCCAGGAAACCGAAAATCAGGGCGCCGATAGTACCCTTAACAGGATCCCAGTTTCCGAAAATGACCATGGCAATCGCTACCCAGCCTCTTCCGCCGATCACATCAATCAAAAACATGTTCTGATGGGCTAATGTAAGAAATGCTCCCCCGATCCCCATCAGCGCTCCACCGACAACCAGGCAAAGGGTGCGGGTCAGGGTCACATTTACCCCCACGGTGTCGGCAACCACCGGATTTTCTCCAACCGTCCGGATCTTCAATCCGATTTTCGTTTTGTAAAGCAAAATCGACATAATCGGTATGAGCAACCAGGCAATATAGGTCAAAGAGTATTGCGTGAAAAGGCCCGGGCCGATAAGCGGAATCTTCGAAAGAACCGGCAGTGAAATCTGCTTAAACGGTTGTATAATCGGAGGTACGGTGGGGGATCCGAAATGCAGCCGGTAAATAAACATGGCTAACCCGGTTGCAAACAGCGTGATGCCCAATCCCGACACATGCTGACTCAAGCCCAGATTCACGGCCAGCAAGGCCATTAGCAGCCCCAGAATCATACCCACCATGGCGGCCGCCAGCACCCCGAGCCAAATGGAACCCGAGTTAAAAGTGACAAGAAAGCCGGTCATGGCACCCATCAGCATGATGCCCTCGATGCCCAAATTCAGCACACCGGATCGCTCGGCCAGAATCTCACCCAGGGTGGCAAATATAATCGGTGTGGCCATTCTCATGGTCGCCCCGATGAGCCCGGAGATAAAAGCGATATCAAGAATCTCACCCATCACTTGCGCACCACCCTTAGTTTGTATTCCGTAAAAAGCAGAAAAATGAGCATCACCATCAGTGCCATACCCTGAATAACCTCGGCAATATAGGTAGGAACACCGGTCATGCGGCTCATGGTCTGTGCACCCACAATAATGACACTGAAAAATAATGAAGAAAAAAGCACGCCCACGGGATGAAGGTTCCCCAACATGGCGATAACAATTCCGGAATATCCATAGCCGGGGGAAATATCCATAATCAGGCGATACTGTATGGCACAAAGCTCTCCGACCCCGGCAAGGCCTGCCAGTCCGCCGGATATCAACGCTGTCCAAAGTATTACCGAGGTGGTATTGATTCCGCCGAAATGGGCAGCCCTGATGTTTACGCCGACGGCTTTTGATTGGTATCCAAAGGTCGTCTTTTTATTAATAAACCAAACAACAAATACAGCTAAAAAGGCGATTAAAATTCCCATATGAAAGCGTGAGCGGATAAGCAAAACGGGGTACTGGGCAGCCTCGATAATGGCCGACGATCTGGGCCAGCTCGATCCGGGTTGCTGTAGCGGTCCGAAGAGCAAGGCACCCATGATGTGGATCATGACATAGTTCAACAGCAGCGTAGAAACCACATCATCGACTTTCAGCTTGGTTTTGAGAATCGCCGGAATCGAGGCCCAGATGCCTCCGGCAATGAAGCCTGCAACGATGATAATCGGCAACACCAATGGCTGGGGGACAGCGCCCATATGAACACCCAGTACCGTAGCCGTCAAGGCTCCGGCAAGAAGCTGACCCTCTGCACCAATATTCCAAAACTTGGCCCTGAAGGCAAAAGCGACAGCCAGACCGGTCAACAATAGCGGGCTGGCTTTAACAAAGGTTTCCAGGAGATTGAATCGTGTACCCAGAGCACCGTAAAAAAGGTAAAAATAAGATTTCCACAAATGCCCCCCGGCAATTAGGATCGGAATTGCAGAAAGAATGAGGGTAACCACAATCGCAGCAATCGGGATAACGATTTTTGCCCAGCCCGGCAGAGGCTTGCGTTTCTCGATTCTGAACCTGATCACTTTTCAACTCCGCTCATCCAAAGTCCAATCTGCTCCCGGGAGGCTTCTTCGGCAATAGCCCCGCCCATGATTTTACCCTCGTACATCACAATGATACGGTCGCTCAAAGCAAATATCTCGTCCAGGTCCTCAGAAATTAAAAGAATCCCCGCGCCTCTTTCACGCTCCTGCAGGATTCTTTGATGGATATACTCCATGGCGCCGACATCAAGGCCCCGTGTAGGTTGAGAAGCAATCACAACCGCAGGGCCGCCGGCAAGTTCTCTGGCGAGCATCACCTTTTGCAGGTTTCCACCGGATAAGCTTTGGGTCACCGCATCCCGGCCGGCTGTCATAATATTGTATGCACCGATCAACTCATCGCAAAACTGATGGATTCTTGTGGTTC
>JASFPE010000625.1:0-3261 GCA_050116155.1 Desulfobacterales bacterium | reverse complement strand
ATTGTGGAATTCTATCGACTTTATTAAAAAGAACGAGCAAAGCGACTCATTAATTTTAGATCATTTTAACTTTTCCGTTTTATCCGGGTTAGGTTTATAAAATGCAGAATGCGGAGCGTGGGTACGCAAGACCAAATGCAATGACCGATGTCCCCTTTCCTTACTGCCCGGGATGCTCACACGGCACGATTCATCGTCTGATTGCAGAAGTAATCGATGAATTGGAAATCGCCCACCGGGTTATTGGCATAACTTCTGCGGGTTGTTCGGTTCGAAACTGGCGTCAGTTTGACTGTGACATGGTCATGGCCCTTCACGGGCGTGGTCCGGCTGTGGCCACCGGTTTAAAAAGAGCCCAGCCTGAAACAGTTATTTTTACCTATCAGGGTGATGGAGACATGGCAGCCATCGGAACGGCAGAAATTGTGCATGCGGCCTCCCGTTGCGAACGCATCACCGTTATTTATGTAAACAACGGCGTATTCGGGGCAACTGGTGGTCAGCAAGCTCCGACAACCCTCATCGGGCAACCTACTACCAGTTATCCAACCGGTCGGGATCCCAGAACCAGCGGTTATCCGCTAAAAATGGCCGAAATGCTGTCAGGGGTCTCGCCGGAATCGTTTATTGCCCGGGCTTCGGTGCATGACGTTAAAAACATTATCAAGGCCAAGAAGGCAATTCGCAAAGCCTTTTTGATTCAAATTGAAGACCGTGGTTTTGGTCTGGCGGAAATTCTTGCAGCCTGCCCCACCAACTGGCGGATGAATCCGGTGCGCTGCATGCAAAAAATTAAATCCGAGGTAATACCTTATTATCCTTTGGGAGAATTCTCTGAGTGATAATTCACGGATACGTCTTTTAGCTACAGGACCTTTTAAATCTCTGTATTCTACTTTCCATTTTCCTCAGGGCTTGATTGGCCTCATCCAGAGAAATCGATTTGAAATTTATTTCATCTCCCGGCCTGATTTGACCTAATAAAGGAAGATCTGCGCTAATTACCGTGGCAATTTTTCTGTAGCCACCGGAAACCGTTTCTCCCAGTATAATTATGGGCTTTCCATCTCCCGGAACCTGGATATTTCCAGAGATCTGGCCCTCTGATATAATGGACTCGGGAATATCGGCTTTTCTTTGAATCAGGGGCCCAAGCAGGCGGATTCCGGTGCGGTCGGATTCAGAAGAAACCTCATAAGAAGATTTGAGGAACGTTTGTCTTCCCTCCTCTGTAAAATCATCATCCTGAGGTCCCCAGATCATTCGCACGATCCATTTGTTGGGGTAGGTGGGAATCCATTTGGGTTCACATTTCCGTTGGGGTGCCACCAGCTTGGCCTGCGGTGAATCAGAAAAAAGGATCGCCCCGGCCTCAAGCGCTTTTCCCTCAAACCCCCCAAAGCCGGAAGGCAGACTCGTCGATTTGCTGCCCATCACCGGCGGTATATCAATTCCGCCACCCACGGCGATGTAAGACCGACAACCGCTTGAGGGACCTATAAATGAAAGGATCTGACCTTTTTTTAAAATATGAGAACACCACATCTCCAACGGATGCTTATCCACCTGCGGCTGCAGGTTAGCGCCTGTGACGGCGATCAGCACATCTGTTAATGCTTTGATTCTCAGCCCCAGCAACGTGGTCTCTAGACACGCCTGATTCTCCGGGTTATCTACAAGCAGGTTGCCGATTCTGAGTGCAAATGGATCCAGAGCGCCACTGGGCGCAACTCCATAACGGCCGAAGCCAAACCTGCCGAGGTCTTGAACAGTTGTTTGCAGACCGGGTGACAAAATCTCAATGCATTCTATGGCTGCCAATTTTCTATTTCCTCCGCTGCGATGGCATGGAACCTAACCCGATCGCCCATTTCCAATAAAGATGGCGGTTCTGCTTGCGGGTTAAAAAGCCTAACCGGTGTCCAACCGATGATATGCCAGCCCCCCGGTGTTTGCACCGGATAAATGCCGGTCTGTCTTTGAGCGATGGCAACAGACCCTTTCGGCACGTGGGTCCGCGGGGTTTCTCTACGGGGGGTTGACAGGGCCTCGGGGACTTCCCCCAGATAAGGAAACCCCGAAGTAAAACCGATCATATAGACCTGATAGGTATGCTGAGTATGAAGCCGGATGACCTCCTGCGGTGTAATCTTGTGGTATGCGGCTACCCATTCAAGATCAGGACCACTGTCATCACCGTAGACGACCGGGATTTCCACCGTTTTGGGGATCGGTATGTGGGCTGCATCCATGTGCTGATGGGCATTATTGATCTGATCTTCAAGTTCCGCGCTGGATATTTGCAGCGGATCATAAATCAATAACAATGATCGGTAACTTGGAATCAGGTCAGTCACCCCGGCAATTTCCATTTGATCCAAGCTGATAAAAAGCTCTCTGACCCTATCATTAATGGTGGGACTGATCTCATCGCCCAATTCGACAAGGATGGCTCGCTCTGCCATCAGGCGGTATATGGGTTTATCGTAAAGCATAGAACCAGGTTATCAAACCAAGTCGCCCCTTCTGGTGTATTGTCCTACATTTAATTTACAAAACTCTGATTGATTAAATAGTAATTTTATTCCAAAATTAAATTCATTAAATCCCAAATTACAAGCACCAAATTACAAATAAATCTCAAATTCCAATATCCAATGACCAAACTATATTTATTTAGCCTGATCAACTTTTTAATGTATTTGTGGGACACAACACTATTTTAAGAAGGTTTGCGGTGCGGCAATTTCAACACCTGCATTCAGCAAAGTATCTCTAATGTTTTTCACCAGCTCTAATGCCGCCGGATTATCCCCATGAACACAGATGGTATCGGCGGCCAACTCGATTTCCGAACCATCAATGCAATCAACTTTGCCATCGGTCACCATTTTCAACACTTTTTCAGCCACGAATTGGTGATCATGAATCACGGCACCGGGCTCTCTGCGAGATACCAGCGATCCATCCGGGTTGTAGGCCCTATCACCAAAAAATTCGTATGCAATCCGAATACCGTGTTTGGCGCCAATGCCTTCCAGCCTCGCTCGATCCACCCCGGCCAAAACGAATAGAATCAAATCCTGATCAATCGCCGCCATCGCCTCAGCAACCGCATCCCAGATCTCCGAATTTTGAACGGCCATATTATACAATGCGCCATGGGGCTTTACATGCTGCAGTTTCACTCCTTGGGCCGTGGCAAAAGCTTGCAGCGCCCCTATCTGATAGGTAATATAATCGCTTATCTCCTCCAGGGAT
>JASFPE010000624.1:0-3274 GCA_050116155.1 Desulfobacterales bacterium | reverse complement strand
AGGGTCGAGGCCATGATCAGTGGGATTGGCCAACGATTTGACTATTCGACTAATTATCCAATCAACGAAAACGTAAATGCCGATTTTGGCTCCAAAAAGAGCGATATAGGCCTCGAAAACACCGACCACAATTCAAAAATTCATATTTTTATGATTTAAGGACTTTCAGCTTCGCGGTGATCAGCTGATCGTGCGTCAGGCGCAGTAAGTTTTGCAGTTTGCCCATCAGGTAGTGTTCATATTGGTCCATTTTCCCGTCCACATAAACGATGCGCCACAGGGTTTCGATAATTTCAATTTTCTCTTCGTTTGAATAATTCTCATTGATGAGTTTTGCAAATTGCCAGAGATCCACACTTTTTTCCAGCTCCTTTTCAGCCTCTGCAACCAGGGTGTCGGCGTGATCTTTGGATAAGCCGTATTTTTCTTTCAGAATTGATAGAATTGTCTCCATCTCCGCATCAGTAAACTTTTCATCGATGCGCGCTATCTCCACGAACAAAGCACAGGTTGCAACGCGTATGTCGTGCGCTGTATCTTGGGTTGCGTCTTTAGTGACTTCGGCTGTTGCTTTGCTAAAGAATCGTTTGACGATATCAAGCATCTTTATTTTCCTTTGTGTGATCTTCGAAGATTTGAGGCTTAACGAATTTAGGGTCGCCCATTCCCCCGTTTTCTCTCCAGACATCACCACGGGATTGGCTGCCGTTCCCGGTAGAAGCCGCCTGTGGGCCCGCCGTCAGGCAGGGTAGCCAGCCAGACCGGGGTGTCAGCGCCCTGCTCCGGTAACAGCGGGGCCTGGTCGCCGCCCATGTCTGTGCGCACCCACCCCGGGCAGGCCGAATTGACCAGGATGTTGGTGCCGCGCAGTTCCTTGGCCAACATGAGGGTAATTCCGTTCAGCAGCGTCTTTGACAAACGATAGGCAGGGGAGAGTACCGTGGCATAGGAGCTGTCCGGATCGGCTATTTCTGTCAGAGAACCCAGCGTGCTGGCCATATTGACGATGCGGCCGTAGCCATTGGCCTTCATGATCCGGGCGCAGGCCTGGGACAGCAAAAGAGGGCCGATGGCATTGGTTTCGAAGGTATTTTGAAAAACAACAGGGTCGAGCTCGAGAATGCCGGACTGCGTATCAATCATGATGCCGGCATTGTTAACCAGGATGTCGAGGTGCCTGAAGTCATCCTTGATTTTTCCGAGAGCCGATTCTATAGAAGTCGCCCGGATCACATCGATCTGGATGAAATGGGCGTCCAGCCCTTCCGACTGCAGCCGCTCGCTGGCTGCAATCCCTCTGTCCTGATCCCTTGCCCCCATGAGAACGGTGATGTCTTTTTGCGCCAACTGGCGGGCAATTTCAAACCCAATTCCTTTATTGGCACCTGTGACCAGAGCTGTTTTCTTTTCTGTGGTTGTCATTGTTAAATTTCTCCGCAATCACGAAATTAAACAATAAGCTAAACGCCGAAACGATTTTGTCAATTTGAGATAACATAAGATGGGGGATTCTATGGTAATTCGATAATTCGCTATGATCTGTCCTGAATCTTAGGAGAAAGCAATTCGATGAGTTGCTTGGGAGGATTTCCGTTGCCACCGATAATATCCCTGATTTCATTGGTCAAACGAGAGCGTTGGACAAGTCTGGAAAGTGCTTCGACACCCTTTTTTATCCTCTCAGCAGTAGATGTCATCTCCAAAAAACGCTGGCGTTCAGCAGCAGTAAAGCCCTCCAGTGCCGCGATTGCGAATGATAGTTTCAGTGGACTGGATTGAGCCAGCAAGGAAATGTCTTCCACTAGTTGATCCAGATTGGAGAGTTCCTTTAGCAGATCCCTGGCTTTTTCAACAAGGGGTTGCAAATCATCCAGGCGAGTCGTGTCATCATCTTCAAAGAAGTCTACATAAGCTTCCATGTAGGGCTTTTCTGTGATCACTTTCTGAATGACAAACCTTTGCTGGCCTCGCGTCATGATGTCCATGCGGCCGTCCTCGTAGCGCCTGGTCACCTCCATGACCCGGACCATGCAGCCCGCTGTATGCAGGTACTGCCCATCAAAAAGGACAATTCCAAAAGGCATGTCTTGCGCAATACATTCGGAAATCATCAGTTTGTAGCGTTCCTCAAATATATGCAGCGGGAAGGACATATCCGGAAGCACAACGACGCCCAGTGGGAACAATGGAATTTTTTGGGTTTCGGTCACTTTTTTCCCTCTTCACCAACATTTGAGAGCCGACACAATCAAGTTTGCGATGTATTCTGGTCTGATCCATTGGCAATATTTCAGAGCGTTGCAACCTATTGGAATAGGCATACATACCACAAATTTAAAGGTGAATAAATGAGTAATTGAACGAGCGAAGCATCGGAGGGAGGATCAATGAGTTGAGAAACATAAAAGGATCACATCTTAAATGCTAAACTAAGAGAGTAAATATTTAATATTTAAGATGTGCCTTTTTTTTCTCGCTATTGAATTAGGTTTTGGCAACAACTGGGCCGAAGGTGTATACATGCAGGTCCTTTAACGATTTGACTATTCAACTATTTAACCAATCAACGAATACCACATTTCAATTAAATATCAACTGTTTTAGGGGAAAGGGGTCAAGTCTGCTCTTGACTCTTGTGTTTTTTCTACCCTTATTGTTTTTACAAGGTAACCGGGCGGATGACGTTAATATTGGTTGATTTGTTAAATAGTTGATTAGTTTAATGGTTGATTGGCCTAGTTTAGTTAAATAGCTTATTTCCGTTAAATTGTTGATTCGTTCCGGTTAAATGCGCCTGAGGTTTACCCGCCTTTGGAGGGCGCACAAGTTCGCTTCGCTCCACATATTCGATTTCCAATGGATTACTACTTACAACAGTCTCAATATGCGGCTTCTGGAATAGGGGCCTTGCAATTGCTCTGGATAAATATCTAATGGGTTGAATTGATTGGCTGAATCGTAAAAACTGGAAAATCGGAAAATTAGAGTAGGATTGTTTTGAGCTGGAGCGACGCGGCTTGACCATTTAACTTTTTTTATTTAATATCAATAATTAAAGCGGTTTTTTTGAATTTTGGACTCTTTTGTTAATCTAGTTGGTATTAAAATTATTCTTTATGGTGTGCATTTTTTCATGGTTACTCACAAAATCAAGGTGCCCCGGTCGGAGCTGTCAGCTTTTTGTCGCAGACACCAAATCCGCAGGCTTGCTTTTTTCGGCTCTGTTTTGAGGGATGATTTTGGGCCCGAAAGCGATGTTGATGTACTGGTGGAA
>JASFPE010000623.1:0-3275 GCA_050116155.1 Desulfobacterales bacterium | reverse complement strand
AAAGACCAGCCACGGAATTACCCATTATGACGGCTTGTTCGATCAAAGCATCTATTTCGATCAAACCATGACAACCTATTTCATGCGCAAAGGTTGGGCAATCAGCCAGTTTTCGATTTTGCGACCGTTGTCGGAGCTTCTCATCGAAAAGACTCTGGCCCTGCGATATCCTCAACTGCAGCAGCACCAGACCTCCTGTCATGCCGCCCACAAAGAAGCGGACCGCATTCATCCCTGCGGCAAGTGTGAGAAATGCCGCCGGATTGTCAGTATGCTGCTGGCCCTTGATGTCGATCCCGGACGCTGTGGCTACCGGGCGTCTCAATTTGAAATTGCGTTGACAGGATTTGTAAAAAAGGGCGTTGCCCAGGAAACCGCCGGGGTTCGCCAGCTGGGATTTATGCTGATGCAGAAGGGGCTGATCGATGTGCCCCCGGAACGCAAGAAAATGTTTTGTGAGCAGCCGGAAGTCTTGAATCTGCGGTACGATCCCAAAGTTTCACCGATGAATTCCATACCGGTAGATTTACGGATACCCCTGCTGCGGATTATTATGCAATATGCGGATGGGGCCATGCGCCGCCTCGGAAAAAACTGGACCACGTTTGATCCCCTCAGCGATTCCAGTCTGTATCAGCCGTTTGCCTTTGAGCTCGATATAAAAGGGCAGAACCCTGCCCCCAAAGAGAGGGATCCCGCAATGGATCAGCAGCGGTATCTGTGGGGAGAACTCAGCTGGCCGGAAGCCCAGCAACGCTTCCAGCAGGTGGACATCGCGCTGCTACCGGTGGGCTCCATTGAGCAGCACGGGCCGCATTTGCCCCTGGACACAGATGCCTTTGATGCAAATTATCTGGCGCTGCGGGTTGCAGACGCCTGCAGTGATCCCAAACCGCTGGTGCTGCCGAGCATATCATACGGAGTTTCTTACCACCACGATGACTTCAAGGGAACCGTCAGCATTTCCAATGATGCGTTGGCCAGGCTGGTCTATGACATCGGCATCAGCGTATCCCGCAATGGCATCAGAAAACTGGTGATCATCAACGGGCACGGCGGTAACAGCCCGGTCCTGAATTACGCCGCCCAAATGATTAATCGCGACGCGCATATTTTTGTGTGCGTGGATACCGGGGAGACCAGCGATGTGGATGTATATTCGCTGGTGGAGACCCCCAACGATGTCCATGCCGGTGAAATCGAAACCAGCGCTGCTCTGGCGGTGCGGCCCCACCTGGTCAAAATGGACCTGGCCCGCAGGGAAGTACCTGAGTTTTCCAGCCGTTACCTGGATTTTACTTCCAAGCGCGGCGTTTTGTGGTACGCTTATACCCGCAAAATTTCACAAAGCGGCGTGATGGGAGACCCTACCAGGGCAAGTGCCGAAAAGGGCAAAAAAATCTGGGAGATGATGATTACCCATCTGGTTGCGCTGATTGAAGATCTGAAATCAATGACTTTAGAAGAAATACACCATCGGAATTACTGAAAGATGAGAATTACATGCCTGGAAGCCTGGCCGGTAAAAATGCAGCTGGCGGAACCATATACCATTGCCTATGAATGCATTGATTCAGTTACCAACGTGTTTTTGCGGTTGGAGACCGACAAAGGTATCACCGGATACGGATGCGCGGCACCGGATCGTCAGATTACCGGCGAAACCCCGGAGAGCGTCATACAGATCTGTGAGGAATTTATTAAACCACGTTTGAAAAAATCCGATCCATTACGAATCGCCCTGCTCTCAGAAAAATTGAAACCGGAGTTGGACAATTATCCGTCGGCACTGGCGATGGTGGACATCGCTTTATATGATATCCTCGGCAAAGTGGCGCAACTGCCCATCTATAAATTACTGGGCGGGTTTCGAACCCGGATGAAAACCAGTATCACCATCGGTATCATGCCCCTGGATGAAACCATTGCCAAAGCAAAAGAATTTGTTGGTCGCGGTTTTAAAGCACTGAAAATAAAAGGCGGAATTAACGTTGAAGAGGATATTGAAAAGATATTAAAACTCAGGGAGAAACTGGGACCTAAAATCGAGCTGCGTTTTGATGCAAACCAGGGCTATATTGAACAGGAAGTGATCCGATTCGTCGAAAATACACGGACGGCAAAATTGGAATTGGTCGAACAGCCCACACCCAGAAAGGATTTTGAACTGCTCGGGCGGATCACCCAGAAAGTACCGGTTCCGGTGATGGCCGATGAAAGCCTGATGAATCTGCGGGATGCCTTCCGTATGGCAAGGAGGGATCTGGTGGACATGGTCAATATCAAGTTGATGAAAGTCGGCGGCATTTCCGAAGCCTTGCGAATTAATGTCGTCGCGAAGGCGGCTAATCTGGAAGTCATGGTGGGATGCATGGATGAAGCGGCACTCGGCATCGCAGCCGGTTTGCAATTTGCCCTGGCACGGCCGAATGTGGTTTACGCGGATTTAGACGGTCATCTGGATTTATTAGAGGATCCTACCACCGGAGCGGTAATATTGAAAAACGGCTACCTGTATCCAACCGGAAAGCCGGGTATAGGGTTTGATCTATGAAAAACTTAAAAACCGTCGGAATAGTATGTCTTAATCTGCTGCTGATTTTCACAGGCAGTGTACTGTGTGCGATTGCCATTAAAGGCATCCTTGTACCCAAACAATTTCTGGCGGGTGGACTCACGGGGTTATCCCTTTTGATTCATTATCTGTTACCCGGTTTGCCTCTGGGACTGATCTATTTCATGTTAAACATACCGCTGTTTTTTATTGGCTGGCTGTTTGTCGGGCGCCGTTTCTTTTTTTATAGCCTGGCCGGGGTAATTATTTTTTCGGCCGTCATTTTCTGGCCGTATCCGGTTTTTTCCATTGAAGATATGGTTCTCAGTGCTCTGGCGGCCGGGATACTTACGGGCGTGGGTTCCGGCATCATTCTGAAATCCCTGGGATCGGCCGGCGGCCTGGATATCTTGACCGTTATTCTATTCAAAAAATTTTCGATTCGTCCGGGAATGTTCGTCTTGTCCTTCAATGGTACGCTAATGATTTTGGCGATCTTGCGTATTCCCATGGAAATGGTATTGTATACGCTGATTTATCTATACGTGAGCACCCAATTTATGAACTTTGTCCTTATCGGTCTCAGTCAGCGCAAAGCCTTGATGATCATATCTCCCAAATGGGAAGAAATTTCACAAGAGATTATGAATCGGCTGCAACGGGGCGTTACCGTTGTGCGCGGCCACGGCGGATACACCGGCAGGGAGTTGCATATTCTGTA
>JASFPE010000622.1:0-3278 GCA_050116155.1 Desulfobacterales bacterium | reverse complement strand
TTATTCCTTGATTTACGAATTCAGTCCTCGAGAGCTTCAGACTAAACTATCTGAAATGCAATATAAAGAAAAACTGTTCACTGACAATTATCTGAGAAATATATTTGTCATCGGAATGGCACATAAAAAATGGGGTATCATATATAAAAACTTTGCATTGCCGCGTGTATTACCACAGCAGCTTGATGAGCAATTAAAGCACCTCTCCGGTTGGATCAACGAATACAATGTGGAAGGGTTGAGGAAAGTTTTATTAGCAAATAACTACCGATTAATTCCAGAGAGACTAATTAATTCTGTTGAACCAAAGAAGATTGCCAAGACGTTTTTGAGAATTTATAAAGTTAGAGCCACCGGCGAAGTTACAATACCATGGGATTTGGCTGGAAATTATATCGGCAAATATATGTCTGTTGAGGGCAAAATTGCCCGAACCCACAATTCCGGGAAAGCCTGTTTTTTAAACTTTCACAATAATTGGGCCCGTTATTTTAGTCTTGTTATATTCGATAATGTCTTTCATAGGTTTCCAGAAAAACCTGAGGAATTCTACCTGGACAAATTTGTGCGGGCAAGAGGAAAAATCAAGATGTATAGGGGTAGACCGGAAATAGTTCTTAATAATCCTAATCAGATAGAAATCATCAATAATCCTTAATTTGCCAAGTGAGGGTTCATCTGTGTGGCCAGAGAAAAACTACTACTGGACACCATGGATCATGGATTGAAAGGCACATTAAAGGATTATCGGCAACGACACATTGATCCCGTTAGATTTGGGACTTACCCTATTTACATATTGACTTAGTTTATGACTTAGTTTACATTATTATTTAATTTGTTTTTCAACACTTTGGGTTGGTATCGGAGTCAATGATGATCAGCGTAAATGTTCATGAGGCCAAAACACATCTATCGCGTTTATTGAAGCGAGTTGCCGCCGGAGAAGAGATCCTCATATCAAAAGCCGGCAAACCGATGGCCAAGCTGACGCCGCTTTCCAAACCGCAAGCCAATCGGGTTCCCGGTCTCGATAAAGGAGTGATTCAAATTCCCGATGATTTCGACGCGCCCTTGCCTGATGATGTGCTCGAATTATTCGAATCATGAAAATCTTGTTGGACACTCAATGCTGGCTATGGTGGATTGCGGCCCCGGAAAAGCTAGGCCAAAGTGCGCGTCGTCGTATCGCCGACAGACGCAACACCGTTTATTTGTCTGCCGCCAGTTCCTGGGAAATCGCGATCAAGTATAGCATCGGCAAATTGCCTTTACCGGAGCCACCGATACAATTTATACCAAAGAGGCTGGCAAGGGACGCGATCACGGCACTACCAATTGAGATTACGCATACGCTGTATGTTGCCGTTCTGCCCCCGCACCACAAAGATCCTTTTGATCGCATTTTAATTTCTCAATCGATAAACGAAGACATTCCGATAATGACGGTTGATAAACAGTTTGAACTTTATGAGGCTAATATTATTTTGGCGGGCTAATTTATGGTTATCTTTTAACTGTGCCCAGATTTTGCTCGTCAACGTTAAATATTTCTAAATGGTTCCAAATGAAACCAAAAGTTAGTTGAAAAAGTAATATAGAATCCAATATTTGTAATTACGCCAAATTTCGATTATTAACAATTTGGTCTGAAAATCCCCGTGTCGGCAGATTGTGCGCCCTGCTGAGGCGGATAAACCCTCCAAAGGCGGGTAAACCTCAGGCGCGTTCGACCGCCAGAGGCGATTAAAATTCTGTCCCTCGACACCATGATTTCAGGCACTTACGAAATATTCGCAAGTGCTTTTTTAATTAATAAAATGGGACAGTTGAATAATGTGCTTATGGGAAGAATTTAAGATTTCAAGAAATTATCTCAAAAATATAGTTAATGGATGCTTAGATGCGGTTTTGATGCAGATTCTAATTGCTTATTGACAGAAAGTGGCGGCATGTGCCTATAAAACTCGATTGTCTGGTTGAAAATCTTCAAGTAGCATATCGTACTTCGGCTTGAATCACAATTTCTATTGGCGAAACTGCGAAATCGAAAAAGTACCTCGAATGGACATGTTTCACCGAAATATGAAGTGGCGTCAGACAGCGGATTCAGTATGCGATAGAATGCCAACGGCAGTTTTCGACTTTGATGAAACTTTAGTTTACCTGCCAAGCGCCATAGTGTGGTCCAGGGAAATCGCCTTCAAAAACAAGCTGCAATTAACCCTCCTTTTTATTTTAGAGAAACTTACAGGGGTGCAATGGTACCATGAAAAGGTACTGCAGTGCATGGTCGGAAAGGACGTTTCCGAAACGATCGACCAGATGAAAGAGTTGCCCCCTGTCCCCGGCGGAGTGAATTACTTTCGCCAGCTTTGCGCCAACGGTTACAAAATGATTGTCATGAGTTACTCGCCAGGGGTTTTCGTCAGCCCCTGGCTGACCGCCAATGGTTTAAATGCGGAATTGATATGCCCTGATTTTGTCATGTCGGCCAACATGCTGCAAATGGTTTCAGAGGATCCGGTGACACAAATCTATCTCAAAGAATCGCATGACGCCAAGGCGAAAGTGCTTGCAAAAATGAATATTGAACCCGACATCTGCGTCGGTAACAACGAGCGACGGGACGGCCTTTGCGATAAGTACGTTGATATCAGAAGCCTTGAGCCAAAATATAAAAGCAAGATCCAGCAGGTTTTGCAAAATCTGAATTTTCTTTTAAGGTGACGCTTATCGTTGGCCGCCTAATATTTCTTGGCCCTCTGATTTGTTGACGTACTACAATTCATTTTAACGAGACGTTTTGCTTCCTCAGCAAAAATGGGTCGGATTGTATGGGACTGGTAAATATTATCAAGAATTACTATAAGTCACTCCGGTGCAATCAACTAAGCAACTCCCAAATATTAGCAATTCAGAAGCAGCGCTTTCGCCGTCTGCTGCACCATGCAGTTAACAAGTCAAAATTCTATCAGGATCTCAATAAGCCCATCGACATCGCCAAATAAAAGTTTTAGAGATGATTATATCCGCAAAAAGGGAGAAGACAGTAGGAGCCTAGTTGTTTTCAAATACCAGAGCCCGGATCTTGTGATTTGGGTCGACTCCTGGTCCGGCGAAAAGGAATCAATCATACTTTTTCATAATCAATAATTTTTAGATTTTTGAAGATGCCTTCCGGGCTGGTGACTAAATAATTTTGACAGAAAAATGAATAAAACGAAAATATATGACGCAATCATTATCGGCGCCGGGCCGGCAGGGCTGATGGCCGC
>JASFPE010000621.1:0-3282 GCA_050116155.1 Desulfobacterales bacterium | reverse complement strand
GCACCGTTTTTAAATGTAAGATCCAGCCTTCCGACATATTTACCATCGTCTGCAGCCTGAAGGATAATCGCGCCATTTTGAACTACCGGCTCAGGGATCTTATCATGGGAATGCCCGCCGACGATAACGTCAATGCCCGGAACGGATTTGGCCAGTGTGACATCGCCGGGAGCATTGCTGCCATGGTAGGCGTTTTCATAATACCCCAAATGCGATAGAACAATTACCATAGCGGCTTTCTTGCGCAGCTTTGGAATCATCTTTTTTCCCAATTCAACCGGATCTTTAAAATTAAGCGCCTCGACGTTGGTCGCAACCAATATCGGTGTATCTGGAGTAGTAAGACCGATGACCGCCACCTTCAGTCCGTCAAAATCCCAGATCTTGAAATCGTCAAACAATGGTTTGCCGGTACTTTTTTCAACTGTATTTGCGGATAGGAAAGGAAATGTAGCCCATTGCTTTTGTTTCATCAGTACATCCAGGGGTTTATCAAATTCATGGTTGCCCAGCGCCATGGCATCATATCCGATGGCCGACATCGCCTTGAAATCTGGTTCGGCATCCAGCAGATCTGATTCCGGCATACCGGTATTGATGTCTCCGGCTGAAAGCAGAAGAACATGCCCGCCGGCAGATTTTACTTCTTTGCGTATTTGATCCACCAACGTTTTTCGAGCGGCAAATCCACCTTCACCATGTCTATTTTTCCAAAAGTGTCCGTGATGATCATTCGTATGCAAAATAGTCAGCTGGCTTTCTACATCCTTCTGATAAAGCGGTGGGCTTGCGCAGCCCGAAATAACCAAAGACAATATGATGAGAAAAAACAGCAAATACTTTTTCATATCAACCTCCTTTCTGTTTCACAGTGAAAAATAAAATTACGGTTATGATAGCCATAAAATCAATACGGTAAAATGAGAAACATAGCAGAAAATGAGGATATCTATACAGAACGACATAAATCATTACACATACATACACAGCGTTGAGCATGTCTAAAACTATGCGGTAGTTTTAAAATCAACTATTCAAAGGGAGAATATGCAATGGATTATGACGCTGTGTATAATCGGACAAGAACCTGCTTTTTCAATGTGAATGTATACGGAGATTGGGCCTGTGTGTCAAGTTTAATCAGGTGTCGGGCGTCAGGTGTCAGGGTTCAAGGTTTAGGGTTCAAGGTTTCAGATGTTCCGCCGGAGGCGGATCAGGTGTCAGGGCTCATAATTTAAGAATTGCGAATTTAGGAATTTAGGAATTAAAAGCATAATCCTATTTTCTTTTTTCAATTCTTTAATCCCTAAATCCCTCAATTCCCGAATTCTTCAATTAATTTAGAAGTCTTTTCTGAAACCTGAAACCTGACACCTGAAACCATATTGTGCCTGACAAGGCACATAAAACCTGAAACCCATTTAATCTTTAAGATATTTTCCCACCAAAAGATCAAGTTTTGATCGAGTTTCTGGCGGTATGACACTGGTGTCCGTCATAATAGCGTTTTTCAGGGCCTGCGCACATGGACACATTCGCTGATTTGAAATTTGCGGCACCACAATCTGAATAATCTGCTTGGCAATGGATATGTTTTTGTCCAGGTTTTGAACCACCGTTTCTACGTTGACCTCTGATTCGACTTCGTGCCAGCAGTCATAGTCGGTTACCAGTGCCATGGCCGCATAACAGATTTCGGCCTCACGGGCCAGCTTGGCCTCCTGAAGGCTGGTCATGCCAATGATGTCTATTCCCCATTGACGATAAACATTCGATTCCGCCCGGGTGGAAAATGCCGGTCCTTCGATACAAAGCAAAGTTCCACCGCTGTGTACGGAGGCACCGGCTTTCAACGCACCATCATAAACCACACTGGTTAAATCCGGACAAACAGGGTCGGCAAAAGCTATGTGGGCCGCCAGCCCGTTGCCGAAAAAGGTGCTGACCCGCTGTTTGGTACAGTCGTAAAATTGATCGGGAATAACGATATCCAGGGGACGAATGTCCTCTTTAAGGCTTCCAACGGCGGTAACGGAGATTATCTGTTCGACTCCCAGTTTTTTAAATCCGTATATATTTGCCCGGAAATTGAGTTGGGAGGGGCTGAACCGATGGCCGCGCCCGTGTCTGGGCAAAAAAGCAATTCGCACCCCCTCCAGCGTTCCGGCGATGTAAGTGTCCGATGGGGATCCGAAAGGCGTATCGATTGAGATTTGCGAAACATCCGTCAAGGCCTCCATCTCGTACAGCCCGCTGCCCCCGATAATACCGATTTTGATATCCGTTCTCATCACATACCTCGCAAGATGTCCAATGTTACCCGACCGATCTCTGGAACCCCGCTCCTCGCCTAAGCGGAGACAAGTTTCGAAACTGTCCAATAATTACCGCAATTCCAACAGAAGCCCTCCCCCTTGATGGGGGAGGGTTTGGGTGGGGGTGATCACCCTCCCCTTAGTCCCCTCCCATCAAGGGAGGGGAAGCGAATTATTGAATAGCCTGTCAATAACCGATTTATTCCGGCCGGGGCGGAGGCCGGCCTTACTTCCAACCCAACACCCCTATAACCTGATCTTAATAGATCTGAGGTGCGCATCTAAACCTTCAATTTCCGCCAAATGCATAACGTCGGCGGCTTCCTTGCGGAATGCCTTTTGAGAATAGTGTATGATGCTCGTTTTTTTAATAAAATGATCCACCGACAGCGCGGATGAAAACCGTGCCGTGCCGCCGGTCGGCAATACATGGCTCGGCCCGGCCACATAATCCCCCACCGGCTCCGGCGTGTAGTGGCCTAAAAAAACAGCGCCGGCATTTCGAATCTGCCCGACAACCTCGAATGGATCACTAACTTGAAGCTCGAGATGTTCCGGTGCAATCCGGTTGGAAAGATCTATGGCGGCACCTAAATCGGTGACCACAATGATGGCGCCAAATTTTGCCAGGGATTCTCTGGCAATATCCCTGCGTGTCAGATTTGCCAGTTGCTCTTCTACTTCTTCGGCGACAGCTTTTGCTGTCTTTCCGGAGTTGGTGACCAGGATGGCTGATGATAAAATATCATGTTCGGCCTGGGAAAGAAGATCGGCCGCCGCAAACTCGGCATTTGCGGTTTCATCTGCAATCACGAGCACTTCACTGGGGCCGGCAATCATATCGATTCCAACAGTTCCGGCTACCATTTTTTTGGCAAGGGTGACGTAGACATTCCCGGGTCCTACGATGACATCCACCTTGGGAATCGTCTCGGTACCATAAGCTAAGGCGGCAATGGCCCAGGCA
>JASFPE010000620.1:0-3286 GCA_050116155.1 Desulfobacterales bacterium | reverse complement strand
TCATTCGATAAATTCGATCGATCAGAGATTTAAATCAAGATAATTTCCGATTTTTATACCCAATATTCCAATATAGCGCTAAAGCTTCACTTCGTGCCCACCATTCCAATATTCCATTGGACGTCTGAAAGTAAACTCCACCCCTCTGGGTAAAATCAAAGCCGAGTATCCGGGAGTAGATTCTTTTCTTATAATCGCATGCGCCTGTTGTGAAGTCAATCACAATCAAATCCGGCTCAGAAGTCGATATTTTGGAAATATCGATTAACTCCCATCGGAGCTAAAAAAAGTATGGACATGTTCCAATTAGATATGTTAAACAAAAAATTTGTAGGAATTGAAGAATATTGAAAGGAGGTGATGAATTGGGTAGTGTTGTTAAAAAACGCAGAAAAAAAATGAGAAAGCACAAACATCGCAAGCTGTTGGCCAAGACACGCCATCAGAGAAGGAAGGGTAAATAATGTTACCAAAAGTCATTTCTTTACCCCAAAGGCAGCGGGGCGAGATCGCACCGCTGCCTTTTTCTTAGGTATAAACGAACCGAGCCAGACTCATTTGGGGATGGTCTTCAGAAATTTATAGTAGTCGGAATCGGTTCCAAGGATCACAGAGGAATTCTTATAGGCGGCCTCCTTGTAAGTCTCCAGGGTCTTGAAAAAAGCATAGAACTCGGGATCCTGGCCATAAGCTTCCCCATAAATCCTGGTAGCCTCTGCATCCGCTTTGCCGCGGATCTCTTCGGCCGTCCGGTAGGCTTCCGATACGATCGATTTCAGCTCTTTTTCCATCTGCCCGAGAATCTCCGCTTTCTTGCCCTCTCCCTCTGATCGAAACTGGGCGGCCTTGCGTTTTCTTTCCGATATCATGCGTTCGTAAACCTTTTGACGAACCCGTTCCACATAATTTATGCGCTTGATGCGCACATCGACCAGTTCCATCCCGAAGTCGGGCATGGCCTTGGAGGCTTCGAGCAGAATGGCCCGCGTAATCTTCTCGCGGCCCAAAATGACGGTTGCCCGGGCGGTTTCTTCGGGGAACGGGGACAGGACTTTTTCTTCACCCTCCTTGAGGGTCGGCATCCAGTCGGTGCTTCGGACCAGCTCCACCAGAGGATTTGCCGAAACATAATCCCGCACGACCGCATCGATCGTGTCGTCCAGTTTGGCGTATGCCTGAGGGTAATCGACGATAACTCTCCGGAATTTGCGGGCATCCACGATCCGCCAGCGGGCGGTCGTGTCGACATAAATAAAGCGTTTGTCACGGGTGGGGATTTCCTTGGGATCTCCATCCCACCGCATGATTCGCTTCTCATAACGATTGATTTTCTGGATGATGGGGATCTTGAGATAGAGACCCGCCTCGGTGTTGGTCCTGATAATCTCTCCAAACTGCGTGATGACGACCTGTTCCCATTCGCGTATGGTGTAAAAGGAGCTTGCGATGATGAGCACAAGGATAATTAGCGCAGCGATGATGTACCGTCCCGTTCGTTTCATTGGGTCTCACCCCCTTTCCTCTGTGTTTGGTTCAATTGAAGCAGCGGCAGTACGCCCTTTTGTTCACTATCGATGATATAGATCTGCTTGGCGTTGGGCAGGATCGTCTGAAAGGCCTCGAGATAGAGGCGTCGTTTGGTGACCTCTCTCGCGGTTCGGTATTCTTTGAGCACGGCCGAGAACCTGGCCACGTCGCCCTTGGCCCGGTTGACGCGCTCCAGTGCAAATCCCCGGGCGCCGTTGATGGTTCTTTCGGCTTCACCCCTGGCCCTTGGAATCTCCCGGTTATATGTTTCCTGGGCCTGGTTGATGAGATTCTCCTTTTCCTGCTGGGCCTCGTTGACCTCATTGAAGGCACCCTTTACCGGATCGGGTGGCACTACGTTCTGGAGTCTGACGTTGACGATGCGGATGCCGGTTTGATACTCATCAAGAATCTTCTGAAGCTCTTCCTGAGCATTTTCATTTACCTCTTCCCGGTTTTGAAGGACATAGTCAAAGCTCCAGTTTCCCACGATGCGCCGGTTTACCGATTCACTGATGTCACGCAGGGCCTTGACCGGGTCCCGAACGTTAAAGAGGAACTTCTGCGGGTCTTCCCTGCGGAACTGGACGATCCATTCCACATCGATGACATTGAGATCACCGGTGAGCATGAGAGATTCTCTACCTCCCACGGCGCCCCTTTCATACTGGGTCCGAATCCCGGGGCGCACGGATCGAAAACCAAACGTCTCCGTGTCGACCAGGTCGGTGTGCACCTTGAAAACCTTGTCGATGCCCAAGGGAATCTTAAAGTGCAGGCCCTCTCCGACCGTTTCAGAATACCTGCCGAATCGAAGGATAACGCCGCGGTGGCCGGGTGAGATCGTATAGATCGCGCTATAAGCAAAAATGAGCGCTAGAATAATGACAATTACAATCATAAACGATCCGCCGGGCAGTTTCATCTTTTTAAACCGGTCAAAGAATTCATCCATTTGCGGAGGAACCCCACCTTTGCCCTGCTGTTGCTGCTTTAGTTTTTCCCAGTCCCAACTCATTTTATTATTTTCCTGTAAATTGTTTGATTCATGAAACGCTTTATCTTTCGGTCATGTTGTAAAATAAGTTACCCGTGTCTGCAAGTCAAGCAAAAAGCATCGGGTTTCTCTTGACATTAGATATCGGGGCTGGCTTAATATTGATGGGCCTTTGATCTGCATCGCAGGGGGTTGATGAATATGCGCAACGAAAAAAAGAAGAAAGAATTTGTTCACATCGGCAGCATCATTGATGGTGTCATCAATCAGTACCGCCGTGAATCGGATGGGGAATTAACCCGGGTTTGGCAGATATGGGATAGTACCGTTGGCGAAGCCATTGCAACCAATGCCCAACCGGCCGCTTTTAAAGGCAAGCTGTTACTTGTGCATGTGACGAATTCCACCTGGATCCACCAATTACAGTTTTTAAAAGGTGATATCATCTCAAAGATAAATGTCGCTTTAGGTAAACCCCTGGTTGAAGAAATAAAATTTAAAATTGGACCGATATCATGAATGTCGAATTCGGAATGGGGAATGCGGAATTCGGAAAAAAGAATGTGAAGAAAGTGATAGATAGATTCAGCGGTTTAGGTGATTACATCCCAGATCTATGGAAGAATTGACATCAGATACATTTTTTAGCGGCCAGCTTCGCATCCGACAGGAGCAGTCCGGGTATCGATTTTCTATTGATGCCGTGTTGTTGGCTTTTCATGCCAGACCGCGTCCGGGGGACAGGGTTCTGGATTTGGGAAC
>JASFPE010000619.1:0-3288 GCA_050116155.1 Desulfobacterales bacterium | reverse complement strand
TGTGGAATGCTGGAATATCGGGTACGCAGTGAAGCTTTAGCACTATTCTTTTTCTTCTTCAGATTTTTTTTCTGATTTACCTTCTCCGAACATGTCCGTAACTTTTCCTTTTGAGAAAAATACCGCATTCACCCGATTTTTCCCACCTTCGACTTTAACACGTCCATCTGCACGGTAAAGGATGATTTTTGAGCCGCTAATAGAATTCTTGCCGCTGGTGACCGTCGAGTTTTCACCGGATAAGACGATGGTCATCGTCTTGACATCGTATTGTGCTTCATCTGTCTTGGCCTCATACTGATCCGATAAAATTTTTACATTTCCCCTGGCAACTATTTTATTCAGCATATTTTCGTTTGAGGCCTGCTTGTCACGGTTTATGAGATCACCTGAGTAGTAGATCCTTAATGTGTCTGAGTTGATTTTAAAATTTCCCTGGGATGCCTTTACGTTTCCTATAAATTCGGCATATTTCTGTTCGGCGTTGGATTCTAGTTTGTTTGCCGTAATCTGGATCGGTTCTTCTGCGGGTTGCTGCTCTTGTACTTTTTTCTGTTCCTCAGCAAAAGCAGCAGGAGGACAAAATGTTGCCAGAAATATGAGAATGAAAGCTGAAGCTGTAAATCCTCGAACGATTGCATTTAACGTCACTCGACCGGGCTGCACGAAAAACCTCCTTATTTGATAATTCTTAATCTGTGGGTTTTTTGTAATTTTTTCCATAATTCATGAATAATAACGTTTGCGGCATCATCTTCATGCAGAAGAGCTTGTCCTGATATTAGACGACAGCTGTCCAAGAGCTCTTCATTGCCGGATATCAGTGAATATTTATCATTAATATAGCGCCCCAGTGATGCATTCAGTACGATGAGTTCTGCTTCGGTCATGTTGGCGATGGTGGTTTTGGCTTTCAGCGGCATTTCAGAAACGAGCTGCCCAATCGCTTCTTCAACGGATTTTGGTGCAGTGTACGGTTGTCCGAGTTCCCGCATTTCGTCCGTATAAGATCGGCTGGTGCTTTCTTTTACTAGGCTTAAATAATACACGCTTTCGATGAGATTCAGGATATCCACATATATTTCAGGATCTTTACTGGCTCGCGGACCGGCAACATTGAGGATCTTTATATTATTTTCGATGATCCAGGTAACTACAATTTCAGCTGCGTGGAATTTCGAAACCTTATTGAGTTCTATGTGCAACCAGGGCTGATGGTGCTTCATTGACATCTTGCGGGTGTATTCCGAGCCTTCCGTCAAACTGCCGCGAGAGATGATCAGGGTGCCATCGGAATCTATTACATTTTGTTCGGTTCGCTCCGAATAGCTGGAACTGGGCATTTGCCTCATGGTATATTTATCCGGTAAAGGCCCATTTTCCGTTTTGCGGCCTTTGGGAACCCAACCGCCATGGGGGATGCCCAGATTGATCGCCGCATCCAATGCCGCTTGATCAACCCCGGTCTGCCCCCCCGATATGATTTTTTCAATCATGGGGCTTACACGCGTATCACCATGAAGGCGATAAAAGCACCAAATTACAATGCCCAAATAACAAATAAATTCCAAATTTTCACCCTGTTAAATCCCCGCTCTGCGGGGGCCGCCGTAGGCGGCATTCAACAGGGCGAGTATTCAATGTTCAAACCCTTTGAGATTTTGAATTTTGGTCATAGGGATTTATTTGAAATTTGAATTTTGGAATTTGGGATTTAAATAATTTTACTCAGGACAAGGAAGAACTTCAGATCAATTCTAGTTCTGAAAATAGAAAAAGGATGATACCCTAGCTTATAGGTTCTCCCTTTTTCTCGTACTCTGCCTGGATGCGTTTGAGCATTTCAAAGAACTCTTCTTTGGAAAAGACACCTTTGTCAATGAGTAGTTGCGCAACTGCATCAATCTGTAGTGCATTTGCCAGCAAAAGGTCCTTTAAGGTCGTCATCTCGCTGGGCTCAATATTATCTGCCATCAAGGCACCTCCTGATTCCAATGCAGCCCTTCGATCTTTACCGCTGCGGCGCTCTTCGCCATCATGGGGAGCAATAATCCATCGACGATCCAATCCTGAGCGTCTGTCGTTAATATTGTCCAGATCTTGATCCGATTTTTTCTTTTTTGCCATGATACCAAACCCTTAGAATCAATAAGTTTTTTCGCTAATTTTTAATACCTATTCGAAAATGCCCTTTGAATGACTGTGAGAGGTTATAATACAAAAATGTTTATGGGTCAAAGGAATAAAAAAGGCAGGGCGTTTTGACGCCCTGCCTTGTGTCGTGTCTCAAAAATACATTGAAAAAAGTCAAACAAGGTATCTAAATTAAGTCCTTGACTTGTTCAAGAGCTTTAATTCGTTTTTTTGAGTGAATATATTGCCGTTATTATCTTGCCATTTTTCTCCGATAATTACTTTTTTATTTACTATTTCTATTACCCTGCCGCCCTTTGTTCCGATATAGGTGCCTTTTTTAATGACATGGCCTTTACCGGAAGCCTCCTGGACCAGTGCGAAATTTCTGCCGGTTGCATAGATAATTCCGGTTAATTTCAACTGGCTCGTATCGATCAATTCCAGGGGACCTTTTTTATGATCGTGGTCGATGATGGGGCTAATTTCAGGCTTTGCCGAATTGGCTTTTTCTTGAAATAACGGCTCGAATGGGTCAATTTTTTGGGCCGGATCATATGCCCGCTTTGTTGACTTCGATGACTCCTCGGCTGCCAGCATAATTTCCTCATCTTCGAAGCCATTTTCTTCTTTTTTTTCGGGTGTTTTAGAAATCTCTGATTTTGGTTTTAGCAGCTGTATTTTTGATTTAGATTTTGGTGTCGTATTTTGTGAAGATGTTGCCCGAACATCATTTTGAGGCACGATTTTTTTTCGGATAACGACAGGTTTCTGTAATGTTTTTGCAAATCCTTGATAACTCGTAAAAATTAGCGAAATGCATACCAGAAATAACAAGATGTTAGAAAATTTAGCGTATTTTTGCATGTCACACCTCCATTATTTTTTTCGGATCTCTCACCCAAAGGAAGGTAATCCATCTTGGGAGCTTTTAATTTCAATGTGTTTTTTCTATAGTCGAAATACAGAAGGGAAGGGTGACAAATTTTTTTGAAGTTATTTTAGCAGGGAATTTATATCTTGTTTTTTGCTGTAAAGTTTGAGTTCTATTTTACGAATATTCATCTTGCCCATTACATCTTCTACTTGCTCTGCAATAACAATTTTATCTTTTTGAATCTGCACAATCTTGCCGGCATTGGTGCCGATGTAAGC
>JASFPE010000618.1:0-3294 GCA_050116155.1 Desulfobacterales bacterium | reverse complement strand
TATTTGTTAAGAAAAATTTCGCGCTCGTCATCAGCCAACCCGTTAAGAACAGGTCGCAGTGCGGTTCCTTGCACCCATTCGAGCACCGGATCGTCGCCCTGGAGGACCTGAAGGTACTCGGTTTCCCAGATGTCGAGACTCTCTGCTTTGCCGGCCAGCAGATCATAGTAGACTTCCGATTCCTCGACCCATTTCCGAGCCATGGTTTTCCTGAGTTCTTCTGTTCCGAGTGGGCTTCCCCTTCGGCCGCCGTCAGCCAGCGTTTCGCGCATAAGCCGGTGTGAAGTCACCTCCCAGCTGAGCGGCATCTGGACCGCCAGGCAACCTCCTGGCCTCAGGAATCCAACTAAACGTGGGAAAAGTTCGCGATGACCTTTTACCCATTGCAGGGTGGCATTTGAGTAAATCAGATCGGGAGCCTCATCGGGGATCCAGTTTTCGATATCGGCCTCCACCCATTGAATCTTTTCTGGTTCGAGTTGTGCCTTCTGTAGCATATCCCTGGATTTGTCGAGCCCGTAAACCTGTGCTGATTTCCAACGGTCGGCAATGATCCTTGTGACATTGCCGGCTCCGCAGCCCAGATCAAAAATTACTTTCGGAGATTCAAGTGGAATCCGATCCAGAAGTTCAATTGCCGGCCGCAGGCGATGATCGGAAAATTTCAGATACTGATTGGGATCCCAATGGGTGGTGACCACCTGTCCTGTATGCTTGTGTTCTGACAAAATTTTTTCTCCTATGAAATGGCGATCTCCTAATCTTTACCATCTCCAGGGATTATACACTTTCATACTTTGAAGTCCAGATTTCATAACAGTTTTTCTTATTCTCTGACATCAAAAAGTAGAGGCTCTTCCAAATCATACATAAAAGATCTTCTAACCCTCAAACTGATGAACGTCAAATCTTAAATATGGTTACAAGTTGTACGAGAAAATTCCCTGATTTTAGCCGGATCGGGAGCATCATCCCTGCGGCATACAGCATGACAGCCAAAAGTGTGATGAGATTTGCAAAGGCCACCGATTTCAGAAAAGAATCCTTCCCTGAGCTAATCTTCGAGAGGCCTGAAATCACCCATTCTTCCCAGAGTGTTGTAAGAGCAAAACTGATAATGATGGCGGAATAAATATATAGAAACTTAAGAACCCAATAGGTATGGAGGGGAGCTCTTGAACCGATCGCACTCTGTGCAGCACCGAATAAATACCAGCTTGCATAAACCGATATCATTACAAGAACCGCCAGACCATAATGATTCCACCCGGAAAAGTGCCCTCCGGGATTAAGTGCGATGATACGTTTAGACGGAATCCAGCAGACAAAAAGAAGAAACGGTAAGATGATGGGAAGCATATAGGGAGCGACAGCGATACTCAGACTAAAACCAACCACCGAACTGAAGCAATTTGCAACAATCATGAAAAGAACTGCTTTATACCAGGCTATTGATTTCTCATATATCGCAAATATTACGGTTTTAATTGCCACCGCTCCCAATAGGACAACCAGCGATTCTTTGGCCAAAATGGAGCCGGTAAACACATGCATAACGGGTATGACCGGCTCGCAGCCAAGTGCCGGCCTGGCAAAACCCAGCAAGACAAGCATCAAAGAAAATGATGACCATTTCATTGTATAACTTCCTTTGCTCTATTAAGATATGATTAGACTTAATGTAATTTTATACAAAAATGGGAAGAATAGCAAAAAAATGAGGATTCATCGCTGGTCAGCGCGAAGCTATCTGGCACTTCCGGCTGAGATCAAAGATGTGAAATTAGAGTTTGGAGGGATGGGCTGCGAAGCACTTTTTACATAAACTTAGAAGTGGTTTAACGACTCAAGAGTGCTTAACTACATACAACCTCTTTTCTTCTTCCCAGTGCAGATATTCTTGGTTTAGATTCCACCACCGGACCCACTCCGAGTGCGGTAAGATAAATGATCTTTCAACTTTAACGACTTAACCCATGTGTAGTAACGGTGCCAGAATTTCATGGCTTTTCTGTGTTCATATCTTACTCTCCATTAGTTCTTTATGCCTGAAGCAATGGATGAGATGATCATTGACCACACCGGCAGCCTGGAGAATTGCATAGCATATGGTAGTTCCCACAAAGGAAAAACCTTCTGTCTTTAAAGCCTTGCTGACGGCATCGGAGAGGGGAGTGGATGCGGGCAACTCCTCGATTTTTTTCCACCTGTTATGGATAATCTTACCGTTGGAAAATGACCAGATATAAGTGTCGAACGAATTGTGTTTTTCCTGCATCTTGAGAAAGGCCGTAGCATTTTTTATTGCCGCGCGAATCTTCAGTCGATTACGGATAATTGCCGGATTCTGGCAGGCCATCTCCATTTCTTTATCTGACATGGCGGCCACTTTATGCGGATCAAAATTGTGAAACACTTTTTTAAACGACGCTCTTTTGTGCAGCACAGTTTTCCATGAAAGTCCGGCTTGAAAGCCATCGAGCACGATGTATTCAAACCATTTACGATCTTCATGAACGGGCACGCCCCACTCTTCATCGTGGTATCGAAGCATCAATTCATCAGCACCCGGCCAAGCGCAGCGGGGTTTATCGTCGATCATCATTACAGCACCCTTATGATTCCTTATACCCCATTATTCAACCACAGCTTTAAAAACTCACTTTTTAAGTTGCCCAGATAATGCTGGTTGCGTAAAACACAATAATTAATGCCATGAAATAATTCCAAAGCATTATTGATAACTGTATCTTCTTGCACCACAACATCCGAAACAATTTCCATATGGGTAACATACAATTCATTGAAAGCATCAGACGTCATAGCTTTTTGCAGTGCTCGAATAAACCAGCAGTGCTCCATTTGTACGATGGAACATCGGGTTTGTTCGTACAATGCAATTCTTTCTTTTTTAGAAGTTATTAATTTTGTGCTCGTCAGAATTTTTTCTTCAAAAAAGTGCCTTTTTCCCCTTTCCGCGAGTGCTTGTACGACGCTTCTTATTTCTTCTCTTCTTTTTACTTTTAGCGGTTTTAATGTATCAGAGGGAATGTCTCCACAGCTTAATATGAGGTCCCCTCTTTTTAATTTTGGGTTTAAAGCGCCTCCTCCACCAATATCCACAATATCTGTGATTTCTCCTGAATTTAATTTTTCTATTATAGTTGAATTCGGTATTCTGATTTTCCTGCCACACCCAACAAAAAAGAAGGTAATGTCATATCCGGCATATCGCGTGGTCGTACCCCTGCGACTTATAATAGATTGCAACCGCCTTTTAAAATTCGATTTTTT
>JASFPE010000617.1:0-3297 GCA_050116155.1 Desulfobacterales bacterium | reverse complement strand
GATTTTAGCATTGACAATTCGCATAGGTAGAAATATAGTAAAGTAAGGAATTTTAAAAATAAGGAAGTAAGGAATTAAGAAAATGCTTGCCAAGATGACATCAAAAAATCAGATAACCATTCCAAAGAAAATCATCGATAAACTTCCGGATATTAAATATTTCGATGTGGAGCTTAAAGATGGCCTGGTGTTGCTCAAACCACTAAAGGTATATGACACGAATCTGGATCAAATCCGATCGAAGATGAAAACGCTGGGATTGAACCAAAACAGTGTGAAAGAAGCAATTCAATGGGCACGCAAAAAGTAATTCGCGTGGTTATCGACACGAATGTGGTTGGTTCCGGTCTTCTGTTTGGCGGTATTCCAGGAGAGCTCATATTGCTATGGAAAAGCGGGCTCATCAAACCATTGGCTTCTGCTGAGATTATAGATGAATACCTCCGGGTGCTCGCCTATCCCAAGTTCAAATTGTCAGAGGAAGAAGTCCACTACCTCCTTTATTTCGAGGTATTACCCTATTTTGAAGTTGTCAGCTTCAAGCAGGCAAGCTCACCAATCATTAAAGCTGACCCTTCGGATGACAAGTTTATTCTATGCGCGAACGCCGGTAATGCAAAAATGATTATATCCGGTGGCCAGCATCTCCTTTCTCGCAAGAAATATAAAACCATCAAAACTCTCAGTCCCGAACAATTTCTGAAAGATCTGTAGTTGCTGCCGCTAATTACAGCCTACCGCCTGTAGTTTCATATTTCTACGCGTGACGAACTGCGCGTTACGTATCCTGTGTTTAGTGTTTAGTATTTCCGCATTCCGCACTTGTCAGCCATAGCTTTAGCAGAGGCTGATTCCCACTTCCGCATTCCACTTTCAATACGCCTCAAACCTCTAACCTAAAACCTAACGCCAAACAACTGTTTACAGTCGTTTGTAAATCCAATCCGGAATGTGGTATTTTCGTCTGCTCATCACCACGCCGAGGAGATTTCCGCCGGCCTTTTCGAGATCTTCTTTGGCTCTCAGGGCCACCTGCTTACGGGTCTTTCCGGCTTCTATCACCAGCAGCACCGCGTCCACCTTGGTGGATATAATCTGAGTTTCAGAAAACTTCATGATCGGTGCGGCATCCAGAATCACATAATCAAATTTCTCCCGCGCCGTCTGAAGCAGCTTATCAAAACGCTTTGATTCAAAATTACCAATCTCATCTGAATAATTTCTCCCGCACGTAAACGCATACAGCTCGCCCTGGCCAACTCTTTTAAATTGAAAAACTTTAATATCTTCGTCGACCAACAACTCCGCCATACCGGTGTCATTCACAATATTAAACTTGCGGTGCAGACCGGGCGTGCTCAAATTGGCATCGATTACGAGTACTTTGAAACCGGAAGCTCCGGCCAGGGTTTGACCGAATTTTACCACCGTGCTGGTAACACCGATGCCGTGGGTAATGCCGGTAAACATAATGGTTTTTATGGGTCTCCCCGGGCGCAGGGTCGTAATTCTGGTTTTGAGATTGGCAAAACCATTGCCGTTGCCATTAAATTTTAGCAGGGCCGATCGTTGTAAAGCTAATGACTGATTCTTCCCGGTCCGGACCGCCGCCGGCACGAGAGATTTTGTATACGCCTCCTCGGCCTTTGAGATCGCTTCATGTAGTCTTCCCATGATCGGAAACCTTTGTTTAATTGGTATTATTGGTTGAATTAGTTAGATTGGTTTAATTGGTTAGATAAGTTAAATTAGCTAATAAAACGAATCGAACCAATCAAACTAATAAAACAATTACCCGTTGAGCCTAAACAGCTTTCACCATCTTCTGCGGGTACTGAATTACCTGGCTGTCTTTGCCTGGAGTATAATGGTTTAAGCGCAAATCTTTGGCGACCTCTAGCAGAATCTCCCCGCCGATCTTTCTCCTTTTCATGGCAAACGCGATCCAGAGCGCATTGTCGCAAATAACATTGATGGTTCGCGGCACCCCCTTGGAATACTGCCAGATCATTTTCAGTGCTCTGGGTGTAAACGGCAGGGGCCCTTTGTGATCTACAACGGCCAGCCGATGCTGGAGATATTTGTAGGTATCTTTCTCACCCAGCGGTGTGACCAGCCTTCTGAGGCAGATTCGCTGGACAAACTGCTTGGACGTCGGCTCGTGGAATAAATCATCCAGTTCAGGCTGGCCGGCGATTACAAGCTGGATCAGCTTGAGTTTATTGGATTCCAGATTGGACAACAATCGCAGGTTTTCCATGGTTTCGGCGCTGAGATTCTGGGCCTCGTCCACCACGATAACCACATTGCCGCCTCTGGCCGTTTGCCGGATGGCAAAATGATTCAGGGTACGCAGAGCCGCGAATTTCGTCAGCTTTTTCGGCTTTAACAATCTCAGCTCGTCCAGAATCATGGCCAGAACTTCCAGAAAAGTCAGGTCTGTGTTGAAAATAAAGGCCCATTTGGTCTTGGCATCGAGTCGCTGCAAGGCGGCATGCAGCAAGGTGGTCTTGCCCGTGCCCACATCGCCCGTGAGGACGATCAACCCCCTGCGCTCGTGAATGCCATAAAGCAAAGAGTTCAGGGCCTTGCGGTGACCCGGCGTCGGGTAAAGAAATCGATGGTTCGGAGTGATGTCAAAGGGCCTATCCGAAAAACCAAAAAATTTGCAATACATGATAACCTCTCTTTGCTTAGTTAATTGGTTGTATTGGTTAAATTAGCAAAAATTAGTTGCCCTAGTTGTATTAGTTAAATTGGTTACCTTGGTTTTGTAATAAAACTAATTGAACTAATTGAACCAATAAAACGAGCCTGAAAGGCTCAACTATTTATATGAGCTCTGTGTGAATAAATTTATGTCTTTTCCTCCCCCACGGACAACAGCACCGGCATTTGAAGATGTTCTTCCACGGCCTCCACGGTTTCCAGGCTGTCTTTCAGATATTCCACAAAAAATGCAAGTCCGAGGCCGCCGAACGCTCCCACGACAAGGGCAATCAACAGGTTTAGCAGCACCTTCGGGCTCACCGGTTTCATGGGTTGCCGGGCCGGTTCGAGCAGGCTGACGCTGGAGATTCTTTCCGCATCCATGGCATCGGAGATGCGGGATTCTTCAAACTTTGCCAGATAAAGCCGGTAATTTTGACGGTCCACATCAACCTGCTCCTGAAGCTGATTGATCTTGACCTCGATCTGGTTGAGCTCTTCCAGCTTTGCCTGATAATCTGCCAGCTGGGATTTCTGGGTTTGGCCCTTGGCCTTGAGCGCATTTAGCTCAGCTTCATTCCGGTAAAG
>JASFPE010000616.1:0-3298 GCA_050116155.1 Desulfobacterales bacterium | reverse complement strand
ATTCACAAAAAAAAAATATTGTATTACTAATAAATTTTATTATATTAGAGTAATGTTGACAGATGGGTCTTAGGAAAAGGAGCGCAATGATGATAAAAACTGAAAAAAAACAGTCTGATGCGAGCATGTCCGCGTCTATACCATCAGCGCTGGACCTCAGAGGACGGCAATCGGTGAGAGCGACATTTCGACTTTCTGAAGCCTGTATTGATGCCATCAGTATCCTTGCTGCTCAGCTGGGTATCAAACAAAAATCGGTTTTCGACCATTTAATGGAGGATGATCAGGTTTTAAAGAATGTGGCCCGTGAACTCGAAGGTACTGAATTTGATCGCAACAAATTTATCCAAAAAACCTTTGTCATCAGTCGCAAGTCATTATCCTATTTGGATACGATTTCCAGTAAATATGATGCGCCAAGGGACGCTTTGGTTGAGTATTCAGTCCGACGGCTTTTGCCGATAATTGCCAAGGAGCGTAAAAAACATGAGAAACGCAAGGAAGTGTTAGCTGAAATATCGAATCATTTCGCAGAGGGTGAGAAGTTACTATCGAAAGCAGATGAGATACTGGGCTCTGACGACCCGCTAGTCAATAAATTGAAAACAGCAATTTCCGTCTATAATAATGCTTTTGATGACATATCAAACTTCATCCATAGGGGAAAAATAATAGAAAAATTTCAGCCCGAATAAATAGGCAGCTTGCCCCTGATATACTCATTTGCATAGTCCATAAGAAAACATTACATTTTTTGCATGTGCCCCAGTTCGAGATGTTGTGCCTGCATCGAATCTTTAATGACACTATAAAAATTCGATATTAGCAAACGGAAGGCTAATTTTTCTAAAAGGTTTGATGGATAGCCTAAGTCCACCGTTCAAAAAAACTGTGGGTTGCACATTACCTAATATACGATAATGGACAAAAACTTAGATGAAGTAAAACTCAGCAATTTCGACGGTTTTATTTGACAACATAATTCGCTGTTATTACTATCTATCTCATTAAAATTTTGTCCGTTAGCGCCTGGCCTTATTTAAACGTCCCCTTATCTGTGCCCTGGAGGCGAGATATGCACAACATAATAAAAAAACTTGTCACTTTCCTAACCATTAGTTCGATATGTCTGTTACCGGTGATTTTACCGGAGATTCAGGCCCAGCAGACCGCAACTCCTCCATCAAAGGCGGCTCCGTCCTCGGCCATAAGCATTGAAGAGCTGAAATCCAGGCGCACGGCGATCGAAAGTATGACGGATATCGATGCCAAGGTTAAATCCGACAGTCTGAAATATATTGACCAGGCGACTAATTACCTAGAGCTGGCCGACAATATTAACAAAAAGGCAAACGAACTCGCGCAGCTCATCCAGACAGCCCCTGAGCGCTTGAAAATCTCGCAGGCCGAGCTGAAAAATCCGTTGACGGCACCAGATAAACTCGAGGTAAGCTCGCGGTATATAAGCACGTTAAATCTCGAACAGCGAGTCCGCCAGAAAGAAGCCGAGCTCGCAACGGCTCAAAACAGACTGAGAGAATGGAGTGACCGCTTAACGGCGGAAAAGGCCATCATCAGTCAAGTACCCGATCAGCTTGCTACCGCTGCCAGCCACCTCAAAGAGATTCAAACAGAGTTGGAAGCAACATCCGGCGTTGCCGAGACGGATATACTAAATCATTCCAGAATGCTAAGCCTCAGATCCGAGCGGGAAAAATTGGCAGCCGAAATCAAATTGAACGAGCAGCGACAACGCAGTCATAATCTGCTCATGGATTTGTTTAGCACGGAGCGAGACGTTGCCCAGAGGGCGGTGGAAAGCCGCGAAAAAATCTTGAAAGCATGGCAGACCGAAGTTCAGAAACGCCGCGAGCAAGAGGCTATACAGGCACGGGAGGAAGCCCAGGACGCCATCGTCGGGGTTCCCCTGCTGCCCAAGATTGCCCAGAACCAGTTTGACATCAACGTTCAACTGAGCACCGAGCTGGAAAAAGCTGCCCGGGAAGAAACCGAACTGGCAGGAAAATATGAAGATTATCAATCCCGTCTGAAAATGCTTGAACAGGAATTTGAAACGGCCAAAAAGAGGGTTGAATCTGCCGTGCTAACCGAGGCCATTGGATTGGCTTTGCGCACACAGCGTCTGAACCTGCCCGGTGCCGATCAGTATTTTGCGGAATCCGATGCCCGCCAGATCAGAATGAGCGAAATCAGCGAAAAACAGATCGAGCTGGATGGGTTGCTTCGCGAAGTTTCCGATCCCAAGACCCTGGCAGATCGCATCATCGGCTCCGTCAGCTTTCTATCGGAAATCAATCGTGAGTCACTCGATTTGAAAATTCGGGAATTGGTAGCCAATCGTCGGGATATCATTCATAAATTGAAATCTGGCTACAACCGGATCTTCAAATTGCTGCAGGATATTGAATTTACCGAACAGAAGCTGGTCACTACGGCCGAGGATTTCGGAGAATTACTCGATCGCCACCTGCTCTGGATTCGCAGCTCCAAGCCGGTCAGCATCGGCGACCTCCACAATCTGCAAGTCTCTCTGGGATGGTTTTTCGAACCAGCCAACTGGGGCCAATTATTCAAGGATATGGGGCGGTCATTCCGTCAGAGGACAACCGTTTGGATAATCGGTTTGCTGATGGGTCTGTTTCTGATCGTCAGCCGCGGGTGGGCCCGCAGAAAACTGAAGTCTATCGCCGAATGCGTCGAGCAGCAAGTTGAGGATTCCTTTTTGCTAACGATGAAAGCCCTGGGACTGACGGTATTGCTGGCCGCTGTCTGGCCGTTTTTGCTGGCTTTTCCGGCCATCCAATTGACAAGTCTGCGTCAGGCAGCTCCGTTCAGCACCGGCATTGCCGGCGGCCTAATTTACGCTACCCGTATCCTTATCTTTTCGACCCTGTTCTATCATATCTGCCGAAAATACGGCCTGGCCCAGGTACACTTTCAATGGCCGGAGTCAGTTCGCGGGATCATAAAACGCAATCTGGGCTGGTTGATTCCGATAGTAGTGTTCACCTCCTTTTTCATAGGGGCGATGAAAACAATACCTGAATTTGAATACAGCGATGCGCTCGCAAAATTAGCCCTCATGATTCAGACTCTGGCCTTATCCACATTCGCGGCGCGCACCCTGAGATTCCGGGGTGGCATCACATCCGTCTTAATTGCAAAACAACCCCGGAGCTGGCTATGCCGTCTGCGATACGTCTGGTATCCCCTGGCAATTCTTCTGCCGCTCTTTATTCTATGTCTGGCGGTGTTCGGTTATTTTTATTCTGCCATC
>JASFPE010000615.1:0-3306 GCA_050116155.1 Desulfobacterales bacterium | reverse complement strand
TTACCTGACACCTGACACCTGAAACCTGAAACCTCAAACAGATTTATATGACAACTCTGTTTCGGATTTGCACCTAAATGCTGTAGGTAAAAATGCCTTAAGGACCTAAGCGTGTCGGATGGATAACCAGCTCAGCAGACAAATAACCATTGCCAAGCATATTATCGATGGCACCATTACCATCGATTCTGTCAAAGAGTTTGAAGGTATGCTGCAGATATTCCCGAATGATCCTTCACTCCATAGAGCCTATTCTGATTTGCTGGTGCGTAAAAAATCTTATGCCAAAGCGGTTCAATCTTACCATAAATCCGCAGAGTTATTTATCGCCGCAGGAAAAATGCTTGCGGCTATCATATGCAAAATCCTTCAGTGGCGGATAAAAAAACCTTCCCGTCATGAAGCGCGACAATTTTATACGGCGCTTTTCAGCGGCAGCTACCATGAAACGCGGTTGAAATCCTTTTTTGATCGACTATCGTACCCTGAACTAGTGACTCTCATGAATCGCATGGTGAGGATTCGTATGTCGGAGGGCAATACCATCAGGAAAATCGGTGATGCCGAAAAAGCGCTCTATTTCGTTGTTTCAGGCAATATAAAATCAACCACCTATCAGCCATTGAAAAAAAATGAAACCGATCATCAAAAAACAACCAATTACCTGACTGAAAACGATTTTTTTGGAGATATTTATCCGTTTAAGGAAGAGAAACTGTCCCAGGCGTATACTGAAACGGCCAGTCGTGTTGAAATGATCAAACTCTCTAAAGAAAGCTTGATCCAGGCCTGCAAGAAATATTCAAATATTGAACTCGGAATAATAGATTTGCTCCAAACGCGCTCGACAGATGACGGTGAAGACATTTTACGGTCTGTCAGAAAGACAGAGCGGCATGCACTGCCATTGCGCATGAACTTGAAGATTTACCCGGATGCCTTAAGCCATCATCCGGTAGTTTTAGATGGCTACTCCAGAGATGTATCCGTTGGCGGCATGTGCTTTATTTTGGATGCCAAGTACACGAACATCCCAATCGTTTATAAAAGCATTAAAAACGCCAGAATCGAGATTAGCTTACCGAGTGAAGCACTGACCATTAATGTATCCGGCGCAATTGTCTGGAACAAAGAGGTGTATTACCAGGGACAGCAAACGGTTGCTTTGGGAATTCAATTTGAAGATATGTCTCCCAAGTTAAGCGGTTTGCTGGTTGTTTTCGCGGATATGTTGAGTGGTAATAGCGGAAGTGATTAAACAGAAAATGCCTAAATTGCACTAAAATGCCTAAAATTGTGGTGTCGCTCCGCTCCGTCGACTTCAAATTTAAAAGATAGGATGCCTTAAATTTAGGCACTTTAGCTCATTTTAGGCATTTTAGGCACTTCCTTGAGCAGCTTCATTTTTATATTAAGCCGCAGATTGCCCCAAAATGCACCATGCATAATTTAAAAGGACCTAATAGCTATACTTACTCTCCAACAGGTATCTTTCTTCCTCGGTCACCCTTTCCAGGTCAACCAGCAGATCTCCGATACCGGCATTCCGCAATATGTCAACTTGCATGATGGACTCAGGTTTTTTTTGTTTTATGCTGTAGAAAGTATAATGCAGATGCATGGAGGTTTTTTTTAGCAGGTATACCTGTTTTCCATCGAATATGATGTGATGGTTCAAAATAAAATAGCCTGCCAAAGCTATAATCGCTATAAGCAGGTACTGTTTGAGTCTGGCTTTCATTATCCTGGCCTTTCCCAGGCGTTTTAATCGACCCGGCTTTATTTTTGAAAGTTCATTATCATTTTATCAGCTTCGCGCATTTCCGTCAAACCGTTGCCCCTTTTCTCGGATTAATTTTAGCGCCCAGGCGCGGATTGCGCCATACCTAAAAAAACTACCGAAAAATCTTTACAACCAGGTGAAATGGGCTATACTAGTATCTGTTGGTAAAATAGGCGCTTAGGCTTGTAGCGCCTGACGTGGGATTAAGATAATTAAGGTTTCAGGTTTCGGGTGTTCCGCCGAAGGCGGATCAGAAAACTGAAGATAATTGAGGGATTCAGGACTAGCATGCGAATGCTTTAGGTTTGAGGTTAGAGGTTGGAGGCAAAAAATTAAAGATTAAAAATTGATGGATAGGAAAACCCTGAGCCATGCGCCTTTCTTTTTTTGCCTCAAACCTCAGGCCTCTGACCTAATGCCTTTTATTTTTGCCTGACACCTGACACCTGACACCTGAAACCATTTTGTACAAGAAACCTTAAGACACTGAAAACCAATTTATGGACCGGAAGCCCGGGAGACTGTTTATGATAAAATTAAAAAAAGTGCTCGGCAATCGCGTGGATTTAGCAGATTCAATGGTGGTCATCAGTATATTTCTGGCCTTTCTGTATTGGGGTCTTGAATCCTTTTTAAATGTATTTTCTCCAGCGGACATCAATTTCTATCGTGAGATTTTCGGCCCGCATGTCAGTGAAGTCTGGGGCCGATTAATTGTTTTATGCCTGTTTGTGATGTTTGGTTCTCATGTTCAGTTTACGATCAATGAACGCAAGAAAGTCGAGCAAGCCTTAAAAGAAAGCGAAGAGAAGTACCGTACTATTTTAGAAAGTATGGAAGAGGGCTATTATGAAGTCGATTTTGACAGCAACTTCACTTTCGTTAATGATTCTATGGGTTCGATCCTTGGATATCCGAAAGCCGAAATGTTGACTGTTAATTATCGTGATTTTATGGATGAGAAAAATGCCCAGATCATTGCCGATAATTTCGCTACATGTCGTAGTAGCGGCAAATCGATAAAAGCCTTTGATTGTGAATTTAACAAAGATGACATGGTGTTGTTCATCGAAGCCTCTGTTTCATTGCTGAAAGATTCAAAGGATGCGCCCGTCGGTTTCCGGGGTATTATCCGGGATCGAACCGAGAAGAAAAAATTGGAGATGAATTTAATAGAGTCATATAAGAATCTTCAGGAAGCCAGGGTTGCGACAATTTTGGGTTTGGCCAAACTCGCAGAATATAGAGATGAAGGCACCGGAACCCATTTAGAAAGGATTCGCGAATATGCTAAAATGCTCACCCAGGAAATGGGAAATATCCCGGAGTTGGCCAACTATATCACCCGGGAATATATCGATGATATTTTCCAATCTTCCATTCTGCATGACATTGGAAAAGTAGGCATTCCCGATGCTATCCTCTTAAAGCCCGGCCGGCTTACGGATGAAGAGTTTGAAGTCATTAAACGCCACGCCACTTTAGGCGGCGATGCCATTCGAGCCATTGAATCCCGTATCAAA
>JASFPE010000614.1:0-3316 GCA_050116155.1 Desulfobacterales bacterium | reverse complement strand
GCCTGATCACTAAAAATTTTGACCCTTGCAGATAAGATGATCAGCTCCGGTCAGGCAGCTGATTGATTATCATTTCAGTAACTTGGTGGCAAGCTTGGAAATTTCTGCCGTTATTGGTCAAAAAATTGGCAATTTATGCCATCTTACCAACACGGCATCAAGAGTAGAGCTTATTTTATCTATTTGATTTTATTATAAAATCAATCTTCTGCCATAATGGCATCTGTTTTGCAGAACATATATAGTAATCATTATTATAAAAGGGAATAAAACCATGATAAAAGTCCTCTGCATCCTGCTGCTAACCTCCGCATTGATTCTCTCATTGTGGGCCTTCTGGCTGGCTGTCAAGGAATTGATGTCAGAGTAAGGCAGGCAAATTAAACCCCAGCACAATCCGTTTAAGTCGGATAGATCGTCATCGCTTTCTGAGGTGATTGCCTGACGTGCCAATTTTAGCGTCCACCCCACCCTTTTGAATCTCAGACTGCCCTTTCGCATCCCTTTAAACCCCATCGACATCAGCGGTATTACCATAGAATCTCCAATCGTCGCCTATCCTATCCGCGCATATCTCAAAAAATCCTTGTACTTCTTATATTTAGTCGATATTCGAAGAGTTGCAACTATTGTTACAGCCGCATCAAGTGCGGCCATAACCGCATAAAGATCATCTCTTTTGGTCATGGAATTACGACAAAGGGTATTTGCATCATGAGCACACCAGCTGAGAAATATGTTCTGGCGATTGATCTGGGTACCTCGGGCAGCAAAACAGCACTGGTTTCTATACACGGTGAGGTGGTTGATTTTGAATACCAGGAAGTTCCCTTACTTATTATTCCCGGTGGCGGTGCTGAACAACGTCCGAATGAATGGTGGCATGCGATCATGTCCACCTCAAAGCGGCTTATCGGAAAAGGCCTGGTTTCTATAGATGATATTGTAGCCATCTGCTGTTCGACCCAATGGATGGGAACAGTAGCCGTTGACCGGAACGGCAATCCCCTGATGAATGCCATCACCTGGATGGATTCCCGCGGCGCCAAATATGTTGAAGCCCTTACCAAGGGTCCCATAAGCATTGAAGGTTACGATATCCGAAAATTGATAAAATGGATTCGCTTCACCGGCGGTGCACCGTCACAATCAGGAAAGGACCCCGTTGGTCACATTTTGCTCATAAAAAACGAATTTCCAGAAATATATCAACGCACCTGCATGTTTCTTGAACCCAAAGACTATGTGAACATGTGTTTCACGGGTAAAACCGCCGCCTCGTTTGATTCAATTACCCTTCATTGGGTGACAGACAATCGCGATCTGTCAAATATCACCTATAACGATTCGTTGCTGACGATCACGGCGCTGGATCGGGAGAAATTGCCTGATCTCAAGAGATCCATAGACATACTGGGACCGATTAAAAAAGAAATTGCCGAAGAACTGGGATTAAATAACGATGTTCAGGTCGTGATGGGATCTCCGGATATTTTTGCGGCCGCCATTGGCTCAGGGGCGGTACGAGATTATGAAGGTCATCTTTACATTGGAACATCTTCCTGGATTTCTGCCCATGTCCCGTTTAAGAAACTTGATATCTTTCACAGCATCGCCTCGATTCCATCCGCCATTCCCGACAGATATCTCGTCGCCAACGAACAGGATACCGCGGGGGCCAGTTTGACGTTTCTAAAAAACAATATTCTGTATCACGAAGATGAATTATTGAAAGAAGAAGCCCTGCCGGATGTATACAAGATATTCGATCGCATTGCGGAGAAAGCCCCGCCCGGCAGCAATAAAGTCATCTACACCCCCTGGCTGAACGGTGAACTGACGCCGGTGATGGACAATTCACTGCGTGCATCTGTGTATAATTTATCTTTAAGTAGCACGCGAGAGGACATCATTCGGGCCTTTTTTGAAGGCGTGGCCTTTAACCAGCGATGGTCCTTAAAATATGTCGAGAAATTTATGGGCCGCAAAATGGAGCCCATATTAATGGTGGGCGGCGGTGCCAGATCGAACATCTGGTGTCAGATCCATGCCGATGTTCTCAATCGCACCATTAAACAGGTCGAAGATCCCATCCAGGCCAATGTCCGCGGTGCAGCCTTTATCGCTTCCGTGGCTCTGGGATATATGGCCTTCGATGACATTCCCAACCATGTCCAGATCAGCCATACCTATGAACCCAATCGGGTAAACCGCAACATCTATGATGAATTGTTCCGGGAATTCTTAAATATATATAAACACAATAAATCGATTTTTAAGCGTCTAAATTCAACAAATTAATCGCGGAGGAAAACATGGCACAAGCATCAAATGGAGATATTTTCGGCGACATTGAGCACTCGATTAAACCGTATCGGCAAGATTTTCCCACCTTTTCCCGCCTGCCGCAAAAAGGCCGGGCCAAGCAGGAAATTATCGACCTAATGAACTCGCTATATTCCATTGAGGAATCCCGCTGGAAAGACGGCTATGTTTCCGGGGCCGTATATCACGGGGATGAAAATCATATCGACTTTTTAAACACCATATATTCCATCAACTCTCAGAGTAATCCCCTGCATTCCGATCTGTGGCCGAGCACCACCAAATTTGAGGCAGAAGTGGTGGCCATGACCGCCCATATGCTGAATGCCGAGAAAGTTAGCGAATATCCGGAATCTCAGGATGCGGTCTGCGGGGTAATTTCTTCGGGGGGCACGGAAAGTATTTTGCTGGCCATGAAGACCTACCGAGACTGGGCCAAGGACGTGAAAGGGATCACAGAACCGGAGATGATTGTGCCCACCACCGCGCATGCGGCCTTCGACAAGGCGGCCCAGTATTTTAATATTAAGATCGTCCGAATTCCGGTGGGCGCGGATTTCAAGGCCGATGTCACCCGAACCGAAGCAGCCCTCTCAGCCAACACCATCGTCCTGGTGGGCTCCGCCCCTGCGTTTCCGCATGGAACGATTGATCCCATCGAACAACTCTCTGAATTGGCGCAAAAAAACAATATCGGCTTTCATACCGACGCCTGCCTGGGCGGATTCATTCTTCCCTGGGCGACCAAACTGGGATATGAAATCCCGCCGTTTGATTTTCGACTGCCCGGGGTAACCTCCATTTCAATTGACACGCACAAATATGGATATGCGGCCAAGGGCTCATCGGTAATCCTGTATCGAAATGCCAATCTGCGAAATTATCAGTTTTACACCATCACCGATTGGCCCGGCGGTCTGTATTTTTCACCAACCTTTGCCGGAAGTCGCCCCGGCGCTCTGATTGCCACCGCCTGGGCGGCAATGGTGGC
>JASFPE010000613.1:0-3327 GCA_050116155.1 Desulfobacterales bacterium | reverse complement strand
TGAGATAGCAGCTGATGATATAGCGCCAGCAGCCATCTCTTTTCGATGGATGACTTATCGTCGCTGTGTTGCGCATAACCTCTTCTGGAAGATGAAAGTCTCTTTTTCGCCAAATTATTTTGCATCATTCTTTTCTGCTTTGCAGACGAATTTTTATTTGCCGGCATCATCAAGGGGTCGCCCTCCCTGTCATCGCGAATGGAGGAGTTAGTTTTCGACTTGTGGATATCATGGGTGTCGGTTGCCGCCGTAACCTCAACCCCGGATTGTTTGTATGCCCCAAAAATACCCGATCCTTTTCTAAGACTGCGTGCGGATAAAATGACCGCTTCGGGGCCGAGTTCTTTTTTGATTAAGCGCAAAGCAGCTGTCATATTCTTGGCTTCAAATCTTTTAATCTGCATCGGAAAGCTCCACGGTTGCTAACGGTTTAATTTCAGCCGTATTTAAGATTTCATCATATGAAATGACGTTAACATTCGGCAAAAAGCGCTCGGTAAGTTTTTTAAAATGCGGCCGTATCTGAGCTGAACACATCACCATCGCAGGATAATTTGAGGCGGTCATTTTTTCCAGTTGGGCTGCCACATTATGAATAATTTTCCGGGCAAGAACCGGATCCAGCGTCAGCATTCCACCATGATCGGAATTCTGAATAGCCTCTGAAATTGCAGATTCAATCGCGGGAGACAGGGTCACGGCGGGAATAACGCCTTCCGACGATAGGTGGAGTTTGGTGATGGTTCGTGCCAAAGACTGGCGAACTTTTTCAGTTAACACATCTAAATCTTTGGTCAGCGGTGCCCAATCTGCAAGGGTTTCTAAAATACTCAATAAATCCCGGATAGGAACTTGCTCTTTTAACAGATTTTGCAGGACGCGCACCACACCGCCCAGGGGCAATAGATTCGGAATCAACTCCTCAACGACTTTTGGATGCGTTTCTTTGACGGAATCCAGCAATTGCTGGACCTCCTGCCGACCGAGCAGCTCGTGAGAATGACGCCTGATCATCTCGGAGAGATGTGTGATCATTACCGTGGCCAGATCGACCACCGTATACCCCTTGGCAAGGGCATCTTCTTTCACATTTTCTTTGATCCACGATGCCGGCAGACCGTAAGTGGGTTCCTGGGTGGGGATACCGTCGATGTCTTCTTCAGCCGTACCCGGATTCATGGCCAAGTAATAGTTGGTCATCAACTCACCGCGGGCCACCTCGTTGCCTTTTAACAGGATACGATATTCTCCCGGTTTTAATTGCATATTGTCCTGAATATGGATGGGTGCAACCATGATGCCGATGTCATGGGCCACTTGCATGCGAATCGTTTTGATTCGATCCAAAAGCTGCCCGTCCTGTTCAACATCTACCAGGGGTATCAAACCATAGCCGATTTCAATGGCCAGGGTGTCCAGCGGCGGCAGGGTGTCAAATTTCTCCAGAGGCACCAGCTGTTCTTCCTGAAGCTTTTGCTCTTCCTCCACCCGCGCCGCTTCGGTGGAGGCTTGAAAAATCATGTAAGCCAACCCGCCACTGAATATGGCCAAGATCATAAATGGAATCGTCGGCAGCCCCGGAACCAGTCCGAATCCAAAAAGAACAGCAGCCGTAATGGCAATCGCCCGCGGTTGAACCAAAATCTGAGACGAAATTTCTTTTCCCAGACTAGACTCATTGCCGGCGCGTGTGACAATGATACCGGCCGCCGTTGAAATGATCAGGGCCGGGACCTGGGTAACCAAGCCATCTCCGATGGTCAGCAAGGTATAATTCTGGGCGGCCTGTCCAAAAGACATTTTATTCTGAAAAACACCAATTGCCAGTCCCCCGATAATATTAATCAAAGTGATCACGATGCCGGCTATGGCATCACCACGCACAAATTTATTGGCACCATCCATGGAGCCGTAATATTCAGCCTCACGGGCAATCACTTCTCGCCGGATGCGGGCCTCTTGTTCGTCAATGATTCCGGCATTCAGATCGGCGTCAATGCTCATTTGCTTTCCGGGCATCGCATCCAGCGTAAAACGTGCCGCAACTTCAGCAATACGTCCGGCGCCTTTGGTAATTACCATGTAGTTGATAGCCACCAGGATCAAGAAAACGATGATGCCAACCAGAAAATTGCCCCCCACGACAAAACTTCCAAAGGCCATAATCACCTTGCCGGCCGCTGCGGTGCTCTCATTGCCGTGAAGTAATATTAAGCGGGTGGAGGCGACATTCAGGGCGAGCCGAAATAGCGTGGCCAGCAATAAAATAGATGGAAACGATGATAATTCCAAAGGCTTCATGATGTACATGCTGGCAAGCAGAATAGTCAATGAAGCCGTAATGTTAAGCGATAAAAGCAGGTCCAAAACGATGGTCGGCAACGGCATGATCATAAATACGAGGATCCCCACCACGGCCAGCGCCAGATAGATATCGCTATTTTTAGTAAAGATCGATATGGGCCCGGAGTACGGGGTTTGATCTGCAACTGCCATGATATTTAATTTTCCGTTGCCAAACGATTTGTTCTTGCTTTTTTGATTTCCATTGTCATCAACGCGGCTCAGCGTGCGAAGTGTGATATCCGCGATGAAATATTAGGCCACACTATGGCTTCCCTTGAGCCGATAGACATAGGCCAATATTTCAGCCACGGCCTGATACAGCTCGACCGGGATATAATCACCGATCTCAACCATTTGATACATTGCCTGCGCCAGCGGTTTGTCTTCAACAATCGGCACGTCATGCGCCCTGGCAATTCCTTTAATTCGCTCGGCGATAAATCCGGCGCCTTTGGCCAGCACCCTCGGTGCGATCATATCGCTGGCATCAAATTTTAGCGCCACCGCCAGCTGGGTCGGATTCGTGATCACCACATCGGCTTCAGGTATGGACTCCATCATACGGCGCTGAGCAATTTCCAATTGCATGCTGCGGATACGTGCTTTGATCTTCGGATCACCTTCGGTTTGCTTGCGCTCATCTTTTACTTCTTGTTTGGTCATCTTCATATTCTGCTCATACTGCCAGCGTTGATAAACATAATCCAGCACGGCAAGGACAATCAGCGCTAAACAAACAAATAAAAAAATTTTAAAGGCCAGCACTGCAATAAAAAGAAAGATTTCTCCCACACCTTTTTGAATCTGGGATGGGAACAATTTCATATCCTTGACGATCACCGAATAGGCAATGCCGCCGACAAAGGCCAGCTTAAGAATCGATTTGGCCACCTCAACCAGCGATTTTAGAGATACGAATTTTTTCATCCCCGAAATGGGATTGAGCTTGCTGAATTTAAATCCTATGGCTTCGCCATGGAT
>JASFPE010000612.1:0-3336 GCA_050116155.1 Desulfobacterales bacterium | reverse complement strand
ATAGAAAAGCCGGTTTTTAAATTCCAAAACAGCGGTATCGTTTGCCTGAATCAGGATCCCGAGACCAAGTCCTGGTTCATTAAGTGGACGCTCATGCCAAATATTGGATAATAAATCAAAATCCTTTAAAACAATAGCCCACGCGGCGTCTCTTAAAAAGTCGTCAATCAGGGTTTTTTTGAATTCAATATTAAACAAAAGGAAGCCGACACATGAATTTTGAGTGCATTATTTACGAAAAAGATCAAGGAATTGCGACCATTAAATTAAACCGACCGAAAGTTTTGAATGCCATGAACAAACAATTGTGGCTGGATGTGCAAACCGCTTTGGAAGATGCCCAAAAGGATTCCGAAATAAAAGTTTTGGTCATTACCGGCGAAGGAAGAGCGTTTTCGACCGGAGCTGATTTGAAAGAATCAAAAACCCGAACGCAGGAGGAATACCGCGAATATTTAGAAGAACTCCAAGAAGCATCACGAAAGATTATTCGCTTTGAAAAACCGACGATTGCGGCTGTTAATGGATATGCTCTTGGATCGGGGTATGAACTGGCTCTTGCTTGTGACATTCGAATCGCAGCCGAAGCGGCGCAGATCGGTTCTCCGGAAGCCAGGGTAACATCATCGATTACCGGAGGGGCCTTTCGATTAGTCCAGGATCTCATTGGTCCCGGTAAAGCCAAGGAGCTTCTTTTTACCGGCGAATACATTGACGGAAAAGAAGCCGAAAGAATTGGCCTGGTTAACCGAGCCGTTCCCCTGGAGAAGCTTCAAGAAGAAGTCAGCGAAATGGCCGAAAAAATCGCCGGCAGTGCAGCCATATCGCTAAAACTGATTAAAAAAGGGCTGCAAATGGCCAAAGGTGAGTCAAGTCTGGAAGCGCTGATGGATTTTGAAGTTGAGGCGTGCCTCGCCTGTGTTTCTACAAAAGAGCGACAGGAATCACTCAAAGAGTTTGAAGATAGGAAGAAGAAGTCTTGATACCTTAAATAAATAGCTCGCGTCAGGGTTTAGTTCTATAAAAGGAGCAAATACATGTCATTGGAGAAAATATTAAAGGCCGGATCGGTTGCCATCATAGGTGCATCGAATAATGCAACCAAACGCGGCTATCAAGCCATTCGAACACTTTTGGATGAAAAATATCGGGGTAAAATCTATCCGGTCAACCCCAAGGAAAAAAGCATCTTGGGACTCAAGTGTTATGCCAAAGTCTCCGACATTGACGAGCCGGTGGATGTTGCTTTAGTGGCGACACCGGCGAGAACGCTGCCGGCCGTGCTGGAGGATTGCGGCAAAAAAGGCATTCACGGTGCGGTTGTGTTGGCCGGTGGCTTCGGCGAAACCGGTTCGGAAGGCCGCAGCCTGGAAAATGAAATGGTAGCTGTCGCCAGGAAACATAATATTCGCTTGGTCGGCCCCAATACCTCCGGTATGTTGAACCTGAACGACAATTTAAACTTGGTAGGCTTGCGGGACGCACCAAAGGGAGATCTCGCCCTTCTCACCCAAAGCGGCAACATGGCACTTACATTGATCACAGAAGCAAAAATGAATAGCCAAAAAGGCTTTTCTTATTATGTCGGTGTGGGAAATGAAGCGGATATTAAATTCCACGAATACCTGGAATTTTTCGAGAACGATGCCGCCACAAAAGCGATTTTGATGTACGTGGAAGGCATGCGCAACGGTCGCGAATTTCTTGAGCAAGCCCGGGAAACGATCCTCAAAAAGCCGATCATCTTGCTTAAAAGCGGCCGATCCGCCACCGGCAAACGATCGGCAGGATCTCACACCGGGGCATTGGCCGGCATATCTGAAGTGGCGAAAGGCGCCTATCAACGCGCTGGCATCATCGTCATCGAAAACTCAGACGAACTTTTCCCGGCCGCCGAAACCCTTTCTAACCAGCCCCCGATAAAAAACAATAAGGTGGCTATTCTGGCCGACGGCGGCGGTCAGGCTACCATTGCGTCTGACATCTTAACCGATTTGGGCGTTGCGATCCCGGAGTTGAGCAAAAAGACACAAACTCGACTTGGAAAAATTCTTCCTGCAGCTGCGTCAGTTCCCAACCCTGTGGATGTTGCCGGCGGCACCGATGCCGATCCGTCGGTGTTTGCTGATTGTGCTGAGATAATTTTAAAAGACTCGAATGTCGGCGGGCTTCTGATCGTCGGACTTTTCGGGGGCTATGGAATTCGGTTTGCCGAAAGCCTGATGTCGCTGGAAGAAGAGGCCGCTCATCGGATGGGCAAACTGGTAAAAAAACACAACAAGCCGATTGTTCTCCATAGCCTTTACACTCCTGAAAAAACCAAACCGTTAGAGCTTTTGCGACACTATGATATTCCGGTCTATGGCTCCATCGAAATCGCTGCCAAATGCACCAGTGTTTTGGCCGAGTACGGAAAACATTTACACAGTCGCCATGCAAAACAAAGCTTCGCTCTGCACTGGGGAGCCAAAGCGAAAGCTGAAGGAGAAGAAATCATCCAAGAGGTGCGCCAGGAAGGTCGCAACGCACTGCTGGAGCATGAGGCCAAGCGGCTTTTCGCCATCCATGGCGCACCGGTATCCGATGATCGTTTAGCTAAAACAGCAGATGAAGCCGTGGCCATTGCGGCAAAAATTAACAACGCCGTGGCATTGAAAATCGTTTCTGCGGATATTTTGCATAAAAGCGATGCGGGTGGTGTTAAAATTAAGCTCAACTCTGAAGAAGAAATCCGAAATGCATTCAATGAAATCATCGAAAATGCGAAAAGCTTCAATGCCCGAGCAGATATCAAAGGAGTCCTGGTAACTCCCATGGCTCCTGAAGGGGTCGAAGTCATCGTCGGTACGAAATACGACGACCAGTTTGGTCCCGTGATCATGTATGGATTGGGCGGTATCATGGTGGAAATCTTAAAAGATGTCTCTTTCCGGGTCCTGCCGATCTCTTCAACTGAAGCTAAGAAATTGATTGAAGAGACAAAATCCTACCCAATTTTGGACGGGGCACGGGGAGGACCACCACTGGATAAAGAGACTTTGAGAAAATTAGTGCTCTTATGTTCCGACATTATGGAGGCTTATCCAAAAATTGAAGAAATGGATCTGAACCCGGTTATTGTTCATGAAAAAGGGCTTAGCATTGTGGATGCACGAATTATTTTGAAGTCAGAGGACAGACGTCAGTAGGCAGAAGCCGGCAGACAGAGGACAGCGGGCAGCGGGCAGAGAATTCGTTATTCGTTGGTGGAAACGAGATATTGGACATCCTGTGGAGACCCGCCCTGCTTTTGATTTTCGTGGGGGTCCGTCAATGTCATTCCCGCTGATGCCGTTA
>JASFPE010000611.1:0-3345 GCA_050116155.1 Desulfobacterales bacterium | reverse complement strand
GGGTGTTCACATATGCCGCTCCGGTTTCCGGCTGGTGGGGTTTTGCGGCCTTAAACTCCGCTGACTACAAGCTGCCGCATCAAGGAGAAGAAAAGGATGTCGAACTGGGAGCGGTTATCTGGGTGTATTTCCATGATATGAAGTAAAATTAGGTCTCGGGTGTCAGGTGTCAGGTGTCGGGTGTCAGAAAAGGCTAAAAAAATTAAGGCATTTAGAAATTGAGGGATTGAGGAATTAACATAACGGATTAAATCGGCCATGAATTCCTGAATAATCATTCCTTTAATTCCTAAATTCCTAAATTCGCAATCCCCAAATTGTTTACCCTGACACCTGACACCCGACACCTGAAACCTTTTTGTACCTGAAACCTAACTGTATCTGTTAGATGCGGTGCAGTTCAAGGGGATTGCGGGATAGCTTTTGATTGGCTGCTTTCAGCTTTTCTTCGCCGGATATAACCGCCACAGCGTGATTTTCGGCCTGCGGATCAAAATATGCTTCGGCTGCCTGTTTAATGTGTTTCCGGGTCAGGGACAAAAGCTTACTTTTAAACTGACCGCGTATATTGTCGGATAAGGAAATGATTTTGCGGTAGAATGCTTTTCGAGCGGCTGGGCCTGGCGGGTCCGGCTTATCAATTTCTGAACACACCTGTAAAACAGCTTCTTTGACATCTTCCTCACCATAGCTGGATGATCGTATAAAATCGGCCGCCTGCTGATATACATTTAAGGTCGAGATGACGTGAGGATCCCGATAAGAACCAAAGCAAAACAAACCATCTTCCGGATTGTAAATGGCGAATCCCCCATAAGCGCCACCTTTTTCACGAATTTCGCGATGCAGATACATCGAACGAAGAATTTTACTTATTACCGACAGCGCCGCAGCATCTGCATGGGTCATTCGAACGGTTTCAAATGTTTGGGCTACAAAAGAGACTGCCGAGGTGGTACTCCATCCTTCCCGGATGGTGCCAGCCTCTAAGTTGATCGTCGGCGCTCGAAAACCATCACCGTTAGTGTCAGCGAATTGGTTTCGAATTAATTCTATCGACGCTTTGGCAGCCGGAAGTGTTTCCGATTCTCCGATAACGGCCGCCTGAAGGTTTTGCCGCGTAAAAAGGGTTTTCCCGATGGCCGTTAACTCCTGGGAAATGGCGGATAGTTTGTCATCATCCAGATTATCGGTAAGGCTTTTTATGGTTTGCAGGTGATGCACACCTCCCCACATCTCGCTCAGTGCACGGGTGACGGAAAATTTTCTGGAAGCCAGCGAGATAGCCAAACGGTGCCCATTGTGAACAATCATGGATTCCAATTGGGCCCTGTACTCCATCAAAAGATTCTTCAAACGCAACAGATCGGAAAAGTCGAAATGATGGAGCAGTTCCTGGATAATTTCAAACATCCGCCCCTGATTCCGATAAAGGCACTTGGCATTTAAGGAAACAAATGGAAGACAGGCACCTTCCGCGTCATAACGGATACGGGCATGCGTTGATAAGCCGATCCCGCCGGTATAGGTATCAATGCGTCGCGCCATATCGGCATAGTCGCGCAAGTCGGTGCCAATCCTGGATAAAGCATAACAATAAAAAGGTGTTAACGGAATCATCGGCAGAGATAAGGTACCGGCGCCGGCTGTGGCAACAAAATAGAAGATTCCCGAAGTGGATTGATCGTAAACGGTGGTGGACAAAGAACTATCTGTGGCAGTTTCGGCGACAGCCGATACCGACGGCGGAATGTCTTCCCGCTCCAATGTCGGCAGGCACGATACATCTTCTGTCGATTCCTGCTGGAGACGCAAGGTTTCTGCATCCTGATCTATCTTTTCAGTATCTGATGCAGACAGGGTCTTTTTAACCTTCTTAAGCTCAGCCATTACTTTATTTTCCTGCTCTTGCGCCATCTGCTGATCCGGCGCTAAAATCAATAAAACCCGATGGGGATTTTCCAGAAAATATTTCTTTATTTGATTTTCAAAAAACAACCCTTTGCTGAGCCGGATGCGCAATTTTTTTAATTCCGCATCGAATTGCAGTAATTTTGTCGGATCGCCGCCATGTAGCCAGCTGCCGGCAAAAATTAATAGCAGCTTGATTCCATAGGGATAAGGTGAGTTGGTAATCTCTTTGCGACGAAACTCGATTTGATGAATGGCAGATTCAATCAGCATCTCATCGATGCCTTCGGATACAAGTTTTTTTAAGGTGTTTACGATGATGGTTTCAATTTTCGATGCGGTCGATCGTTCGACATCTTTCAAACCGCATACAAACATTGTATCTCTGTTGTCCGCATCAAAACCACTTCCGTCACACAGGGCGGTACCGAGTTGTGAGTCAATCAGCGCCTTGCGCAGGGGTGATGCAGAATTTCCAAGCAGTATCTGTTCCAACAAAGAAAGGGTGAGAACTTCGAAGCTATCTTTGATATCAGCCGTCAACCATGCAAGACAGACTTGCGATTTTTTGGAGGCATCTTCTGCCTTCTCAAACGGATAGTGAAATGTCGCTAAACGGGGGCGATGCCATCGCGGTTGAGAGGGGACATCCGTTCCGGGATCGAGGCGCTCATATTTTTTTAATACCGTATCATGGATCACGGCCAGGTGATCTTTTAGCGGAAGGTTACCATAGGTGTAAAAATAGGCGTTGCTGGGGTGATAATGCCGATGATGAAATTCTTTTAATTGCGCATAGGTCAGTGAGGGAATGACCGCCGGATCGCCACCGGAATTGTGGCTATAGGGGGTATCCGGATAAAGTGCTTTTAAGATGGAACGCGCCATCACCTGATCCGGCGATGACATGGCGCCTTTCATCTCATTATAAACGACGCCTTTGTAAACCAATTTATGACTAGCTGCTGCATCAGCAGGCGTCTGCAATTCAAATTCGAGGCGATGCCCTTCCTGCTTAAAAGATAATTCTTCTAGCTTAGGGAAAAAGGCTGCATCCAGATAAACCTGCATCAAATTATAGAAGTCTTTCCTGTTCTGCGTGGAGAAGGGATACATCGTCCAGTCTGATGCAGTAAATGCATTCATGAACGTACTCAGGCTTCTTTTGAGCATGGAAAAGAACGGATCGCGCACCGGATATTTCTCCGAACCACATAAGACCGTATGCTCGAGGATATGGGCCACACCGGTCGAATCAGCCGGTACGGTTTTAAATGCAACGCTGAAGGTGTTTTCTAAATCTCTGCGACTGATATGAACATGTCTTGCCCCGGTCGCAAGATGTTCGAGCTCGTAAAATACCGAGTTCGACTCGGCAAGTTTTACTTTGCGATGAATGCGGTAACCGGAAATATTGTCACTTTGGGTCAGACT
>JASFPE010000610.1:0-3347 GCA_050116155.1 Desulfobacterales bacterium | reverse complement strand
ATGCGGAAGTCGGAATGCGGAATGCGGAAATAACAAAAGATTAATTTCGAACTTTAATTCCTCAATTCCTAAATCCCTAAATTCCTCAATCTTTATTTTCTGACACCTGAAACCTGACACCTGAAATTGAAGCACGAACCTTTGAACCCTGAACCTTTGAACTTTGAACCTTTGAACCTATGAGCCCCAACGAAGAAAAACTGATATGTAAATTAAACGATAAAATATCCCACCCGATTAAATTAACGCTTTTTGAAACCGAACACGAAAAAAACAAAGCGTTTGTATTTTTTTGTGAAAAATTGAGCCAACTGGTTCCGCAGATTCAATTCGTTAAAGCAGACGGTGATTTCCAAAGCGCTCCGATGATCGGCATCGGAAATGGCATTCGATATCAAGCCATCCCAACCGGGACCGAACTCGAACCGTTTCTCGAGGCCCTGGCGTTTAATGATTCCAGCGCAATAAATATCCCTAAATTATTACAAAAAAGTGTATGTGATATTGAAATTCCCGCTGTGCTCACCATTTATGTGGCACCGCAGTGTAAATTTTGCCCTGAAATGGTGCGCCAGCTTATACCCCTGCCTGAGCTAAACCGCAACATAAAGCTAATCATAATCGATTGCACACAGTTTCCCGAGTTAATGCAGCAATACAAGATTCAGTCGGTGCCTACCTTATTTCTGGATGATCACTTTCATTGGACGGGTTCGGTCAACCTAGAAGAGCTCATCGGAATGATGAAGGACCGCGATCCAAGTTTGCTCGGCGCTGTTTCTCAGGAAATGATCTTAAAAGAAGGCAATGCCGCCCAGCTTGCTCAGATGATGCTTGAGGAAAATATTATATTTCCTGCATTTTACGATGTGCTTACCCATGACAAATGGTCGGTCCGCCTGGGCGCCATGGTGGTCATGGAAGAAATAACCCGCCAGCAACCCGCGTTGGCCGCCCAGGCAATTAAACCGCTGTGGGAACGCTTCTTTGAAGTTTCCGATCAGGTAAAAGGAGACATTCTGTATATTTTTGGCGAAATTGGAGAATCCCAGGCCCTGGCAAAGCTGAAATCCGTGCTGTCCGGTAAATTTGGCAAAGAAGTCAAAGAGGCAGCTGAAGAGGCATTGCAAAAAATCAAGAAATAAGGAAAGGGTCAGGTCAAAAAGGCCCTGCCAATTCATGACAGAGCCGTGTATATTTTCGAAAAAGATGACGTAAAGCTTATTTTTTATCCGTTGACGGTTTCTTTTTGGGTGCCGATTTAGATTTGGTCTCCGCTTTGGATTCGGTTTTTTTGTCTGCAGGCTTTGCCTTGGCCTTGGGGTGAGTTTCTTGCTTATCCGCTGCTTCTTTTTTCTTTGTCGTCCGCTTTGCCTTTACCTCGGGTTTGGCTTTTTGCGACTTTTGCTCTTCCTTTTTCGGCTCGGCTGCCTTTTCAACTGCCGGCGCTTCTGCGGCCTCGACTTTCTTTTCGGCGGCCTCGACTTTCTTCTTTGCTACCTCGGGTTTTTTTGTCTTTTTGGCTGTTTTTTTCTTTTTAGGCTTTGTTTCGGATATAACCAATTCGACCATTGAAATCGGGGCTGCATCTCCAGGACGCCTTCCCAGCTTTATTACCCGCGTATAGCCGCCAGCACTTGCGCCAAAACGCTGATCAGCCTCCTCGAACAATTTGTGGACAACTGCTTTTTCTCTTACGATGGACAGCACCTGACGCCTGGCATGCAAATCCCCCCTTTTGGCCAGGGTAATAATATGGTCCGCCCAACGCCGCAATTCTTTGGCTTTAGCATTTGTGGTGCGTATACGCTCATATTTTAACAACGACGTCACCATATTTCTAAACATGGCAATCCGGTGACTCGTGGTTCGATTAAGTTTTACTCCGGCTTTTCGATGTCTCATGGAACCGCTTACTCTCCTTCCTCGCTGTCTTCCTCGGGAGGGGTAAATCCTTCCAGCTTCATCCCGAGGGAAAGCCCCATTTCAGAAAGAACTTCTTTAATTTCGTTCAATGATTTACGACCAAAGTTTTTGGTCTTCAGCATCTCTGCTTCGGTTTTACTGACCAGTTGCCAAATCTTATTGATATCGGCATTCTTCAAACAATTCGCACTCCGCACGGAAAGCTCAAGTTCTTCGACACTGCGATAGAGATTATCGTTAAACTTCGGCTTTACCTTTTCCTCGGCGATCTTCTCCGTTTCCGGTTCAAGTTCTTCATCAAAATTGATAAAAATGCTCATTTGCTCTTTTAAAATTTTGGCTGAATACGCCACCGCATCTTCAGGCAGAATGCTGCCATCCGTCCACACCTCCAAGGTCAGTTTGTCATAATCCGTCCGCTGGCCCACACGCGCATTTCCAACAACATAATTTACCCTTTTAATAGGCGAAAAAACGGCATCAATCGGTATCGTACCTGCCGGTGCATCCTCATCCATGTTGCTCTCAGCCAATGAATATCCCTTGCCGATTTTGACGATCATTTCCATTTTTAAGGCACCCTTTCCCGACAGTGTAGCAATATGCTGCTTTGGGTTGAGCACCTCACACTTTCCGTCATCACTAATAATATCTGCGGCCACAACTTCGCCTTCACCGGAAGCCTCAATGCGAACCGTTTTGGGATCAGGATCTGCGATTTTAAAACGAACTTCTTTCAAATTAAGGATAATTTCAGAAACATCTTCAAGCACACCCTCGATGACACTAAATTCATGCATCACAGCATCAAACTTCACTGACGTGATGGCTGTACCATACAGCGATGACAAAATTATCCGTCGCAGGCTATTGCCAATCGTTATTCCAAAACCTCTTTCAAGAGGTTCACAGACAAACTTTCCATAAAATGGTTGGCTGCTGACTTCAACCTTTTCAGGTCGAATCATTTGCTGCCAGTTCATATACATCATTTCCTCAGATGTCATTTTTCATTCTCCACATAGTTTAAAATTTGGGATATTGGATGTTGGCCACCATATCCGCACAAGTCGGAATTGATTATTGAATATTGAAGATTTAAGGTCCGCCTACGGCGGATCATTATAAAAAGACGATAATAAAAATGACGGGGCGCAGCGACATCCACAAATATTCAATCTTCAATCTTCAATTTTGGGGAATATCCCTATATAATTTTCTTGCCACAATAGGTACAAAAATAATTTTTGACGATCTAGTTATTTAGAATATAGCTCAACGATGAGTTGTTCCTGCATCGGCATGGTAAGATCTTCGCGAATCGGAAATCCTTTTACCGATCCCTTGTGTGCATCTTTTTCCAAGTCAAGCCACTGGGGAATACCCCTTCTTACCACTGCTTCCATTGAGTCCGCAAAGAT
>JASFPE010000609.1:0-3349 GCA_050116155.1 Desulfobacterales bacterium | reverse complement strand
TGTTCGCCATATTTTTAACCGGCCTGCTTTACTATTTTTTGAAGAATACCGATTTGGGAAAGGCAATCCGGGCGGCATCCGAAGAAAAGGAAGGTGCTTTAACCGTGGGCATCAACCTGAAAAAGATCTACTATGTCGCTTTTGGTATTGGAACGGCCTGTGTCGGTGCTGCCGGCACCGTCGCAGCACCTTTTTTCTATGTCAGTCCCCAGGTCGGCGGCGTCTTTGTCATCACTGCGTTTGTGGTTGTGGTTCTGGGGGGGATGGGTAATTTCATCGGCGCACTGGTAGGCGGTTTGATTATCGGCCTGGCCGAATCGGTTGGCGCCGCCTTTATTCCCGGACAGTTGAAGCAGTTCATTATATACTTTATCTTTATCCTGGTTCTGCTTTTCAAACCGGAAGGGCTTCTGGGTAAATCCAATGTCTAAAGAGAAACGATCATATCATATATTTTTGCTCTTTGGCGGTGCGGGCGTTTTCCTGCTGGCCCTTCCCCATTTTATCCCCGAGTATCATACACATTTGGTGATCATCATATTATTTTTCGGGTACCTGGGTTTGGCCTGGAATATTCTGGGCGGTTATGCCGGACAATTTTCTTTCGGGCACACGGCATTCTTCGGCATCGGGGCGTTCACTTCGAGCCTGTTACAGATTCATGTCGGCGTAAACCCATGGATCGGGATGGTGCTGGCGGGTTTGGCCGGCAGCCTTGTGGGGTTGGTTGTCGGTTCCCTGTGTTTTCGCTATGGGCTCAAAGGGCCTTTTTTTGCCTTGGCCATGTTGGCCTTGGCCGAGATGCTGCGGCTGATCTCCATTCAATGGATGACAGCCAGGTATCCTCTGGGGATAAATATCCCGTTGATTGAGGATTCTTTGTTACATTTCCAGTTCCGAAATAAGGTTCCCTATTATTATATCATGCTATTGATGACGGTGGGTGCCCTGTTTCTCACGGATGCGCTCGAAAAACGGAGGATCGGATCTTATTTTAAGGCCATCAGAGAAAATGAAGATGCGGCGGTGAGCCTGGGGATCAATGCCTTTAAATACAAGTTGATTGCCATGGGCATCAGCGCTTTTATGACCGCCATCGGAGGAACCTTCTATGCCCAGTACTATTTAACGCTAGACGATGAAGCCGCCTTCGGGGTGGCCAACTCCATCGAGATTCTGCTGGGCCCTATCATCGGCGGGTCCGGGACGGTTTTCGGTCCCATCCTGGGGGCGGGTATTCTCGAATTTCTCTCGGAGACCTCGCGGAATTTTCTTGGCGGATACAGCGGCGTTCATTTGATGGTATACGGCACCATACTCGTGATTGTGATCATATATCTTCCGGAAGGTATTCTGGGGGGCTTGAAAACAGCGTATTACCGTATATCGAAATCGAAAAAGAAATAGAGGTTATCTATGGTCCTTTTAGAGGTCAAGGATCTAACCAAGAATTTCGGCGGACTCACGGCGCTCGACAGTCTGTCTTTTCATTTAGAAAAGGGAGAGATCCTGGGAATCATCGGTCCTAACGGTGCCGGCAAAACCACGCTGTTCAATGTGGTGACAGGCTTTTATCGGCCTGACGGGGGAGCGATTATTTTCAATGGCGAGGACATTACCGGGCTTAAACCCCATCAAATTGCAAAACGGGGCATGGCCCGCACGTTTCAGATTACCCAGCCTTTTCCAAATCTCACCGTCCTGGAAAACGTAAAAATCGGTGCCTACAGCCGCTTCACATCAAACCGGGAAGCTTCGAAAGAGGCACTGCGGGTGCTCGAAACCGTAGGTCTTTATGAACAGCGCAACGAGCTGGCCTCGGTACTGCCCATCGGGCACCGAAAAGCTCTGGAGCTGGCGAAAGCACTGGCAACCCATCCCGAAATCATTCTCTTGGATGAAGTGGTCGCCGGCCTGAACACCATGGAATCCAATAATATGATCGCCACGATCAAGAACCTGCAGCAAGACGGGATAACCGTCCTGCTCATCGAGCACGTCATGAAAGCGATCATGTCTCTCTCCGATCGAATTGTAGTGATCCATTATGGTGAAAAGATCTCCGAGGGCGTACCGGAAGAAATTTCCAAAGATCATAAAGTCATCGAGGCCTATCTTGGAGAGGAATATGTCTTTGCTAAAGGTCAATAAAATCGACGCCCATTACGGCGATGTTCAGATTCTGCATCAGGTGTCTCTTAAGGTTGAAGAAAAGGAAATCATCACCATCGTCGGCGCCAACGGTGCCGGTAAGAGTACTCTGCTGAAGGCCATCGGGGGCATTTTAAAAGCCTCTTCCGGTGAAATCTGGTTTATGCAAGAGCGAATCGATCATTTGCCCTCCCATAAGATTGTCGAAAACGGTTTGATCCGGATCCCGGAAGGAAGAAAGATCTTCCCGACGATGACGGTTATGGAGAATTTAGAGCTTGGCTCGTATTTGCCCGAGGCCAAGGCGAAAAGGGTCGAAAGCCTGGAGAAGGTCTTTCGGCTTTTTCCAATACTGAAAAATCGTCAAAAACAATCCAGCGGCACCCTGTCGGGAGGTGAACAACAAATGCTGGCCATCGGACGCGGACTCATGTCGCTTCCCAAGCTACTGATGTTGGATGAACCGTCCCTGGGACTTGCCCCCCTTCTGGTCAAGCAAATTTTTAGTACCGTCAGGGAAATCAACCACCAGGGAACGACGATCCTGCTTGTGGAACAAAACGTATTCAATGCCCTGGATATGGCGGCAGAGGGCTATGTGCTCGAAAATGGCCGTATCGTCTTGGAGGGGAACTCACAGGATCTGCTGACAGATGATTACATCAAGGAGGCCTATCTCGGTGTCTGACGGTCTCCTCATTGGGAGTATAAAAGGGAAATGGGAACGCTTTTCGTTTTTGATGAACCTTTAACCTTTGAAAGGAGGTATACGATGAATGAAAAGAGAAAACAACACAACCAAAATGGCGTAACGCGAAGGACATTCTTAAAAACAGTCGGTGCAGCTGGAATTGCATCGACCGCGTTGGGATTCCCGGCAGTGCTTCGGGGAGCGGAACCGGAGCCAATTCTTATCGGTTCCCTGCATCCGACAAGTGGGCCGGTTGCCTATGACGGTCAATCCATTGCCAATGGATTTCAGCTGGCCATTGACCAGAAAAACGAGGCTGGCGGGATCAAATCCATGGGTGGCGCCAAACTCAAGGTGATGCTCATGGATACGCAATCAAAGCCCAAGGTCGGTGAAGCTGCAGCCTCGAAACTCATCCGGGATGGCTGTGTCGCCCTGGCCGGAGCTTACAACAGCCCGGTGACCATGGTCACCACCCAGGTCGCGGAAAGACAGGGGATTCCCCAC
>JASFPE010000608.1:0-3379 GCA_050116155.1 Desulfobacterales bacterium | reverse complement strand
GACTGAAGAAGTGATAGAGTCCGGCCACAGTTTCCTTGCTGTCATCAATTACCAGCATTTTTACTTTATTTTCCATTTTCGCCCCTAATTTGCCAGTTTATGTGAACACGTGTTTATTATATCTTTTAATTATGATCAGAGCAAGTCTTTTCAAAACACATCTTCAAACAATAACAACGATTTATTACAATTAATAACATAGCCTGGTTTACGCGTGCAAGATGCTGCGAGAGTCTATTATTCACCACAGAGGCAAGTCTTCGACCCTGAGCCCAGACCGAAGGGAGAGCCCGGTCCGCCTGAAACGGATTGGGCTCTTTGCGGCTCTGTGGTGATAATATTTTTTATCTTTTCACCTCAAACCTCAAACCGAACGCTTTTTTTACCCTGACACCCGGTATTTTGAAGCTTTCACATTATGTGTTGACAATTACTTATTGAAATGGTCAAAATTTAACATGATTAAATACAAAAAACTGCCTGATAATATTATCCAGCTTTTGCCTGGAGCTGTAGATTATTTAGAATCCCATCCCCAGCTCTTTTTTGCCTATCTGTTTGGTGGTCTTGCACGGGGGAAACCACAACCCTTGAGCGATGTGGACATTGCCGTATATTTGAAGCCGGATTGTAATTTTGCCGAAAATAAATTGGACATGCTGGGAAATTTGATGGATATCCTCCAAACCGATGAAATCGATCTTGTTGTTTTAAACAGAGCCGAACTCAGTTTGATTATGAATATATTGGGAAACAAAAAAATTTTGGTCGATAAGGATCCCTTTTGCAGGCATTTATTTGAATCCTTGACGATGCGAAAATATTTCGACTTTTCGATTAAAGAGTCCGCTCAGCTCAAAAGGAGATATCTAAGAAGAAAAAATTTTGGAAAAAAAACTATTTGCAGTTCTGGAAAAAATGGCGAAATTTAGAAATATTGTCGTCCACCATTACGATAAAGTGGATGCTGAAATCGTTCTAGGTATTTTAAAAAAGGATCTTACGGATTTTCTCGATTATAAAGCTGCAATAATTAGACTCATAGAGGCAGATAAAACAAAACCCGGTTCTAACTTCGCCAAATAGGTCTCCTCGAGCTTCATCCATTTTAGCACTTTATGCTCTGACGTTTCATTTGCCCACTTTGTTAGGAATGAATAGAAATGTGCTATGCCTTCTGCGCTATTAGCTATGTTTAACAAGTAACCAGGCGCCAGCGCCCAGTGGAAAAATATATTCTCTGTGCTCTCTGTGCCTCTGTGGTGAAACCTTTTATTTTCTTCCCACCTCTAACCTCGAACTTTAGACCTAACGCATAAATTCCTAAATCCAGAGTCCGCTTTCTTTCTTGACATTGTGTATGATAGGTGTATGATGTGTATGGAATACACATTGGGAGGGCATTATGCGAACGAATATCGTTATTGATGATGAATTGTTAAATGAGGCCTTTTCAGTCAGCAGTGCCAGAACAAAAAAAGATCTTATTCATGAGGCCCTAAAGGAGTTTGTTCGGTTAAGAAAGCGCAAGGATCTTACTGATCTGGCGGGTACTATTCGTTTCCATAAAAATTATGATCATAAAACTCTGAGGAAGCTAAGAGCATGATTTTGGTGGACACATCGGTTTGGATTGAAATTTTCAGGGATAAAACCGGACATGTCGTCAAGGCCTTTCAAGAAATAATTGGCTCTGAAAATTATGCCCTCAGCAGGTTTCATCAATTGGAGTTGCTTCAGGGTGCCAGAAATGAAAAAGAATGGGAACTGCTCGATGATTACCTTGCGACCCAGTATTACCTTGAAGCTTCAAATATCACCTGGCAGCAAGCTGCCAGGATTTTTTTTGAATTGAGGCGCAAAGGGGTCACTATCAACAGCCCAATAGATTGCTGCATTGCTCAAATCGCATTGGAGTGGGATGCAGTTTTACTGCATCGAGATAAAGATTTTGAAAAGATCTCTCGGATTCGCCCTCTAGAACATGAGCTTTTTAAATGGACGTAGAACCTAAGAATTCTTTGCCTCTAACCTCCAACCGAAGACGTTATTTCTGCCTCCAACCTCCAACCTCTATCCTAACGTGTTTGTATGATGGTTGAGTAGGTTGGGTTTACTTACTTTAGCGGAAAACCCAACGTGACAAGAATCAAGAGCAGACTTGACCCCTTCGGTTTGAAGTTCCTGACACCTGACACCCGCCTGCCCTCCGCAGCCTGGAAGGCGAAGGGGGGACACCTGAAGCCTATTTATGCCTGAACCTTTGAACCCTGAATTGTGTTTGACAAATCAAAATATTAAGAATATATAATTAGATAAAGAAAATATAATAAGTAGGAATAATCTAAAATGTATGCACGATTATCAAAAAAAGGACAGGTGACCATTCCAAAGGCTATTCGGGAGAAATTAAAGATTGATCGTGAGGGTGGCGTGTTATTTTTGGTCGAAGATGATGAGGTAAAGCTCAAGGGCATTCCCGGTGGTGAAATAGATGAATTGGCAGGAAGTCTTAAGAAATATGCAAAAACATACGTACCTTTGGAGAAAGTAAGGACAAAAATTAAAGGGAAAATTGCCGATGCAGCCGCCCGGAAAGGTTTATCTGATTGATACGAATGTTATCCTGCGTTATCTGCTGGGCGACCACAAGCGTTTTGGCCCAAAGGCAAAAGCCTTTATGCAGGATGTTGCAAAAGGGGGAAAAAAAGCTGAACTGCCATCGGTTGTCATTGTTGAATGCGTTTATGTAATGGAGAAGTATTACGAAATTCCCAAATACGAGATTGTTGATAAACTAAGCCGAATTTTAAATATCAGGGGAATTGTCAATCCGGATAAATCTGAAATCCTCGATGCTTTGGTAAAATATGAAAATTCAGGGACAGATATTATAGACTGTATTCTTGCCGCCAAATCGTCTCCTCAACGCGTAATAGTTTCATTTGATAGGGATTTCAAAAAATTAAAAGCGACCACAGAGAAACTTTGACCTAGTCATAATCATTGAAAGATTCTCCGAGGATCTTTTTTTCACCGCAGAGGCACAGTTGAGTGGGTTGGGTTTTTCCGCTAAAGCGGATAAACTCAACGTGACATCTGAAAAAGAGTCAAGAGCAGACTTGACCCCTTCCCTGAACGCTGAACCTTTTAACTCTAATTTTAGATATTGACACGAATCAGATACAAATTTATAAGCGAGATATGTTTTATGAGTTGGTGCCCATCCGAAAAAACCAACTTCCCTCCCCTGGCGGGAGGGAGTCAACGACCACCCGCTAAGCGGGTGGCTTGAATTTTCGGCCTTAAGCCGAATAGATTCGGCCAGAGGCCGAAAAGGCAAAAGCACGACAGTGCTTTAGTCGTTGCGGTTGTAACC
>JASFPE010000607.1:0-3382 GCA_050116155.1 Desulfobacterales bacterium | reverse complement strand
CCCCAATCTTTGATTTCTGACACCTGAAACCTTGAAAACCCGACACTTAAACACTAAAACCAAGACATTGCGACGCCGTGATATGATCGTAAATAATTCGCGATATGGATTACTCCCTTAGCGAAATATTTCTGACTGCACCGCCACCCCCAGGTGCCGATAGGCTGCCTCGGAGGTCTTTCTTCCCGAAGATGTCCGGGTAATAAACCCAATTTTCAAAAGATAGGGTTCGACGATATCGACAAGGGTATCACTTTCTTCTTGGAGCGTAGCTGCAATGGCCTCAATACCTACGGGGCCGCCTCTGTAAAATTTAATGACGGTATTCAGGTAGCGGCGATCAAGATCAGTTAACCCTCTGTCATCCACCCCTTCTAATTTCAGCGCATCGATCACCGCAGTCTTTGTGATGATACCATCGGCCCGAACTTGCGTATAATCCCGAACCCGTTTCAGCAGCCGGTTAACAATTCGAGGGGTTCCCCGTGACCTCCGGGCCAGTTCCTCGGCACCCTGTTTATCAATCTTTACACGCAGCAAGGCCGCCGAACGTTTGGCAATTTTAACCAGATTCTTTTCGCTATAAAAATCAAGGCTTCTAAAAATACCAAATCGATCTCGCAGGGGTGCGGATAACAGCCCAACACGCGTGGTTGCACCTACCAGGGTAAAACGTTTCAAACGATAGCGATGTGTACGGGCATGCACCCCCTTGTCAAAAACAAAATCAACCGCAAAATCTTCCATGGCAGGATACATAAATTCTTCCACAGTTTTCGGCATTCGATGAATTTCATCAATAAATAATATATCACCATCTTCAAGATGTGTAAGAATTCCAATAAGATCACCACCTTTTTCGAGTGCCGGACCCGAAGAGACGGTGAGGTTACCGCCCATTTCATTGGCAATGATATGAGCCAACGTTGTTTTCCCGAGGCCGGGCGGACCATGCAACAAAACATGATCGATGGGTTCTCCCCGCTGCTTGGCGGCTTCGATGGCAATTTTGAGCGTCTCGACCACTTCGTTCTGGCCAACATAGTCGCTAAGCCTTTCCGGTCGTAACGATAGAATTTCGGGATCATGATCCTGCGGTTGGGCCGAACCTGAAATGAGATCCGGCTTGTCGGAAGAATATGTGAATACATCATCGGACATAGTTCACGTTGCTCACAATATCATTTGTTATTCGAATATTTGCGGTTGCTATAAATAGTAAAGCAACTGATGTGGAAATTTAATACTGAATATTGATGATTGAATATTTATGGATGTCGCTCGCGCAGCGCAGGCGCTTGCGCCGCGTATCGCTCCGTCATTTTTATAATTGTTTTTTATAAATGATCCGCCGCAGGCGGACCTTAAATATTCAATCTTCAATCGACAATATTCAATTATTTCATAATGGTGATAATATCCCCAAAGATTATTTTGCCCCAAAATGCACAAATATAATTTTTAGGTCGCCCTTAACTGGTTTCGCCTCGATATACTTCTTCAAAAAGCTCTTCCGGAGTCGAAATAGAGCTGTTCCGTTTCAGGGCTCTGACAATCATCTGCTTGGCGTCCGGTGTTCGATGGCCAAGCTGGTTTATCATCACATTTAATACCTGCTTGGTAAAATCCTCTATCCTGGGAGGCTCTTGGGGTGCATCCTTTCGAATCAGGGCAAATTTTCCCATTTTTCCTTCCAGACTGGCAATGATTTTTTGAGCGGTTCGGTTGCCGATTCCCTTGAGCCCGATAAGGGTACTGACATCTCTCTCCTCTATGGCCCGGGCAACCGCGCGTACCGAAATCGTCAATGCCTTGACTGCTTTTAGCGGCCCGATATCTTCGACGGAAATAAAGTGTTGAAAAAATTCCTTTTCCGCTTCTAAATTAAAGCCAATCAATATTGGTCTGGGCTGACGCTCTGTTTGCTGATAATAGATGTAAAGCGATATCTGATCCCCGATGCTTTTGGAATTAAGCGTTTCCATGACAAAGGCCGGCAGTAGAACTTCGTACCCGACCTGATTGGCGAGGACCAGAATGCGGTCATCTTCTTTTTTTAGAATTTTGCCCTCAATATATCCGATCAAGTCCTCACTCCGTTCGTCTTATAGGTTTCAGGTTTCAGGTGTCAGGTTTCAGGTTTGCGGGTAAATAATTTAGAGATTGCGAATTTAGGAATTAAAGAAACGATAATTGGGTAATCGAAAATCGCTTTAGTCCGTTCCGTTAATTCCTCAATCCCTAAATTCCAAAATACCTTAATTTCCTTCAGCCTTTTCTGACACCTGACACCCGACACCTGAAAACTAATCAGCGCTTTCGCCGATTCCATCCTGATACCGGTACAACCCGATAAGTGCCAAACCGATGGCATCCGACGCATGCAGTGGCCTTATGGGTTTGTCATGGCGCAGTTGATGCCTTACCGCTTGTTCTAGTTGGACTTTAGTCGCATTACCATTTCCCGTCAATACCTGTTTCGCTTCTCGCACTGAAACTTCAATGGCCGGAACCGACGCCTGGCAGCCGGCCAGCAGCACGATTCCGGTTACTTGACCCAATACGATCCCGGATTTTGGATATTTTTTTAAGGAATACACATCTTCCACAACCATTAAATCAGGCTTTTCGTTCTTTAAGATGTGAAGCAGATTAGAAAAGATGTGATCGAGACGTGCTGCAATGGGGGTACTTTTTGAGGTACTGACGCTGCCAAAGGAATAGCCTTCAATTTTCAACCCGTGTCCTTTGACAATACCAATACCGGTTGCCGCTAGACCAGGATCTATTCCAATAATTTTAATCATCCTATCCGTGGACGTTTACCGATCGGTTAGCGAATTTCCTTCAATTTCTCCCGGGCAATTTTGGCTTCATTTGATTTTGGATATTTTTTAACCAAATCCTCTAAAATAAGACGGGAATTTGCCTTGTCTCCGATATTTTGAAAGGCCAGCCCCTGCTTTAATAGCGCAGATGGTACTTTATTGCCCTTAGGATATTTCTCGATCACTTCCTGATATTCGAGGATCGCTTTTTCGTACCATTTTTCACGGTAGTAGATCTCACCAATCCAGAACTGAGCGTTATCCGCATTCTCAGACTTTGGATAGCGGTCGATGAGCTCCTGGAATCGCTTTTTGGCAGTTTCCGAGTCGCCTTCATCGAACGCCTGCTTTCCGGACTTATAGATTTCATCCTCAGAGCGTTCTTGGGTAACTTTGGTCTGATCAGTGGCGGCAACTACCGGGACGACGGTGGTCGTTTTGCGGGTGGATTCAAGATTCAGATAATTCTCCAGGCGTGCAATGCGTTCTTCATTCTTGGTGGTAACCTCAGAGAGTTGATCGGATGTGCTTTGACTCTTTTTACGGAAACCATC
>JASFPE010000606.1:0-3394 GCA_050116155.1 Desulfobacterales bacterium | reverse complement strand
GGTCATGGGTTGAAGGGTCGTTTTCGAAAGCAGGGTCCCCGGCATCCTCCAGGGCCGGGTTTTGTTCAAGTTCGCGGCGGATTGTCTCCGTGAGCTCCAGGCGCGACAGCTGCAGAAGTTTGACCGCCAGCTGCAGCTGGGGAGTCATGATCAGCTTTTGTTCAAGCTGCTGTTTTTGCTGAAGTCCGAGGAACATTTATTACACCATCCTGTTCGTAGAATACTTTTGTAATTCCTGATCTTACATTCATGTTATCAGACCGCTTTGACATATCCGGTCAAAGAGTATGAAATCTCCTAAAAAAATGATAAAAATCACCTACACTCGACTTTACTCATGAGTAAAATCATGTTATATCTATTTTACACATGAAAGTTTACAGACGATACATACAGAAGTCCGTAAAAGATGATCTGAAAGACAAAATGGTATTTGTTGGTGGTCCCCGACAGGTGGGCAAAACCACGTTTGCTTTGTCTTTTTTACCCGAGCCTAGTGAACGGCATCCTGCCTATTTGAACTGGGATAATATTTCCGATCGCCGGGTGCTGCTGAGCGGAGAATTGCCTCCGGAAGAGAAATTCATCATATTTGATGAAATCCATAAGTTCGCCAGGTGGCGAAACCTGGTTAAGGGCTTTTATGACACAAAAAAATCTCAAATCTCCTTTATCATCACCGGTTCAGCCAGATTGGACTATTACAGTAAAGGTGGCGATTCACTGCATGGAAGATATCATTATTATCGACTTCACCCGTTTTCCCTCCTGGAGCTGAATACAAGGCCCACCCGGAACGACTTTGAGACCCTGCTCAAATTTGGCGGTTTTCCAGAACCCTGTCTGAAGGCGGATGAAAGATTTTGGAGAAGATGGCAGAGGGAAAGAATTCATCGCGTCATCTATGAAGATATTAGAGATCTGGAAAATATAAAAGAAATCAGTTTACTCGAATTGTTGGCGGAAGAACTTCCTCACCGGGTGGGTGCGCCACTGTCGGTAAAAAAAATAAAAGAACTGCTTCAGGTTGCACATGAAACGGTTGAGCGCTGGTTAAATATATTTGAAAGAATGTATTATTGTTTTCGAATCCCGCCCTATGGCCCGCGCAGGGTTCGGGCTGTCAAAAAAGAACAAAAACTTTATCTATGGGACTGGTCCACAATTGCTGATCCGGGTCCAAGATTTGAGAATTTTATAGCCGCCCAGCTATTGAAGTACTGCCACTTCATTGAAGATACCGAAGGATTTCGTATGGACCTTCGGTTTCTAAGGGATACCGATAAACGTGAAATCGATTTTGTGGTGCTCAAAGATAACCAGCCTTTGTTTGCAGTGGAATGCAAAACCGGCGAAAAGGATATAAACCCAGCGCTGCATTACTTCAGGGAAAGAACCCGGATCTCTGAGTTTTACCAGGTTCACAAAGGAAAAAAAGACTTCGAAAAAAAGGGGGTACGAGTTCTCCCTGCCCATACGTTCTGCAAATACCTTCAATTGCCCTGAGGTCGGTTGAATTTCATCGAAGCAACATCCGGTGATTCAGAATCTTCCTGTTCATTTTCGTTGACCGCGACCGTGAGATCTGCGGACCGGTCGGCTACAATCTGGTAGGTTTTTAAAATCAGTGCCTGCTGTGTCTGAACCGCTGCCCGATCAAGAACAATCTGTTCTCCTGTTTCGCTTGTGAAAACGACGAATGGATCTGCGGAAGTTTCGTCGATGACAGAAATCAGGTGACGCAGATTTCTGATATCCTCTCCGTTGACCTCGACGATGCGTTCATCAACAAGATTTTCATAGCCCCGGTTGATCTCGGATGGAAGAATCCTGGTGATGATGACCACTTCTTCGTCTTTATATGTCGGTTGTTCGTGAACGTAATAGTAGATCAGGTTAAAGGGGGCATCTTCAGACCAGTTTTCTCCCCAGCTTAGAATGTAGTTCAGCGTCAGGGGGCAGAACACCAGGCCGCCGTACACGAAGTAAATCGGCCGGACATCATATTGCAGTCTCGGCACAAGCCTGCTTTTGCCCCACGCACTGTCAAGCGCAAACGATACGGTTTTTACACGGCCTTTGCGCAGAACCGTCATACTGATTTTTTCTCCGATCTGGTGCTTCTGGGTGTAGTAGTTGCAGCCGGTGCGCTCTCTGGGACGGAACTCGACCGTGCCGTCATCGGCCACCCGATGACCGTCAATTTTCAGAAGGACATCTCCCGGGAAAATCTCGCCGGAAGCCGGTGAACCCGGCGTCACCGAAACCACCAGCACCCCGGACTGGTCGTCTTTCAAACCATACTTTATTCTGAGACTTTCGTTTTCCATGGATTGAAAAAAGATTCCGTCTTCGGGAATTCCGTCATAGCGGCCGTCTTCCAGGTCGGTCAGAAAATGCTCGATCACCGGAACCGGCACCATGTAGCCGATGTTTTCCGATTCTTTGCGGATCTGCATGACGACACCAACGATGTGGTCCCCCTTCATCACCGGTCCGCCGCTGTTTCCCGGGTTGATGGCGGCATCCAGCTGGGCGGCCAGCAGGTCAATCTGGCTGTGGGTGTAGCGCTGATGCTCGATGCGTGAAATAACGCCTTTGGTCGTGCTCATGCTGTCGCCGCCTGTGGGAAAGCCGTAAACGATGACTTCCTGCTCGACTTCCGGCAGTTTGCCGATTTCCAGCGGTCTGGTGTTTTTGAAAAACGAAAGCTCATCCACCGTCAGCAACGCCAGATCGGCCTCGTGAGAAATCGCCACCACCCGGGCCTGGTGTTTTTTCGGCTGGCCGTGGAGGCGCACCTCGATGAAGGTGTGATCGCTGACCACATGGGCGTTGGTCAGGATGCGGTTGCCCCGGATCACGCACCCCGAGCCGCTTACGGCCTTGGGCGCCGTCAGGTTCCAGGGGATGTCAAAGTCGGGCTGGTTTTGAACTGCATAGATTTTCACCACCGAATCCTTCACGTCCGCTCTGTCCAGGGCAAGGCTCGACAGTGAAAAAAAGAGTACAATAATACAGACCACGGCTCCGATTCTGTTAAATTTTGATTTTGCCGGCTCAAAAATGCTTGAATAATTCCTCATCTTAGATCCCTCCCTTTTGTCAGATATTCAATTCACGTTCTGCTGGCGGGATTTTGATTTTAATTTGATGATATCAAGGTAGGTTGACAGATCCGGTCAAAATTTAAAGAAGCTATAACCAGAATAAATATAATTGACAAATGGTATAAAATAGGTATATAAAATATACTAATATGGAATTTGAATTCGATATCGGCAAAAGCAACCAAAATAGGGAAAAGCATGGTATAGATTTCATGGAAGCTCAGCTTTTATGGGAAGATCCGGATCGCATTGTCATCCCGGCCAGGACTGTGGATGAACCACGG
>JASFPE010000605.1:0-3403 GCA_050116155.1 Desulfobacterales bacterium | reverse complement strand
CGCTTTTCATGTTTATTATTGATGGTGCCGAAGGCGAGACTCGAACTCGCACGGGGAAACCCCCACTAGACCCTGAACCTAGCGCGTCTACCAGTTCCGCCACTTCGGCACGCAGCCCCCGGGAAAACACGTCTTACTTAACCCAAAGGTTGCCTTAAATATATTTTTTTTGTTATGCATGTCAAGCCAATTATTATGAAATTAGTCAACCATCTTGACCAGATTAGCGAACCGTTTAAAAAGGCGGTGATTACCATCGGTAATTTCGATGGCGTCCATATCGGGCATCAGGCGCTCTTTCACGAAGTCATAGAAAAAGCCGATCGTATCGGCGGTACCTCCATAGCCATGACGTTTGAGCCACACCCGATGCGGGTTTTAAAGCAAAATAATCATCCTCCGCTGATTACGCTTTATGAGCAAAAGCAGGAATTAATCGAGCGCACGGGAATAGATGTGTTGATCTGTGTCCCCTTTACGGCGCAATTTGCAGCCATGACCGCCCGGGAATTTGTCGAAGATCTCCTGGTGGGAAAAATTGGCATGAAAGCCATTGTCGTTGGAGAAGACTATACCTTCGGTAAAAACCGCGAAGGAAATCTGGAGCTACTTAAATCGTTTGCTGCGGAATTGGGTTTCGATGTCATTGTCGCAAATTGGATCAAACTGGCCAAGAATTATCCCGATCGCATCAGCAGCACCAGAATCCGGGAACTGGTGATGGATGGCCAGATGGATGAAGCCCACAAAATGCTCGGGCGGCATTACCAGATCAGGGGAATCGTGGTGACCGGCCGCGACCGCGGCGGGAAAGTTCTCGGAATTCCGACCGCTAATATCAATCTACATGACGAGTTATGTCCTAAAACCGGAATCTATGCCGTCACTGTGGAGTGTCGGGAGAACCTTTATAACGGGGTAGCCAATATTGGCTACAGCCCCACATTTGATGATCATGAATTTACGGTCGAAGTCCACATTTTAGACTTCAGCGACAACATTTACGATAAAAAAATTCGGGTAAATTTCATTCAGCGCATCAGAGACGAACAAAAATTTTCAAATATCTCTGAGCTGATCGATCAGATCAAGAAGGATATTGCGGCAGCCCGTGATATCCTGACCAAATAAACGCTAAATAAAGAATCAACGGGACAATCGAATATGTCAAAACTCGAAATCCTAACGTTTCCAAATAAATTTCTGTCAAAACCGACCGAACCTCTGGAAAATATCGATGGCCGGGTCCAGGAGATGATTGACAACATGGCATCCACCATGTATGAGGCGCCCGGCATCGGGCTGGCGGCCATCCAGGTGGGATGGGGTAAAAGTCTTCTCATATATGATATTTCACCGCCTGAGGAAAATCGTGAATTAAAAGTCATTGTCAATCCAAGAATTATTGAGCAAGAAGACGAGATTCTTTCAGAAGATGAAGGTTGCCTGAGCGTTCCGGATTTCCGCTCGGATGTGAAACGCGCTGCCAAAATACTGGTTGAAGGGCTCGATCGCGAGGGCAATCCCTTGAGAATCGATGCCGAAGGCCTGCTGGCGATTGTGCTTCAGCATGAAATCGATCATCTCAATGGCACCTTGTTTATCGATCGGATCAGCACCTTGAAACGAGAAATGTACAAACGCCGCATGAAGAAGCAATTGCGAATGAAGTGAAACCAAGATATCAGATAATATTTATGGGCACCCCGAAATTTGCCGTACCTTCCCTGAAAGCCCTTCATGAAAGCCACCATCAGGTTGCGCTGGTGGTGACCCAGCCGGACAGACCAAAAGGTCGCGGTCGAAACGTTATTCCACCTCCGATAAAAACCCTAGCGTCAAATTTGAACCTTCCGATTGTCCAGCCCCAATCCTTGAAAACAAAGGAATTCGAAGATCTCGTTACGAGCCTGAAACCGGATTTTATTACCGTGGTGGCCTTTGGCCAAATTCTCACGGAAAATATTCTATCCTTTCCCCGCTTGGGGACCATCAACGTTCACGCCTCATTGCTTCCAAAATACCGGGGCCCTGCACCAATTAATTGGGCAATTATCAATGGCGAACACGAAACCGGTATCACCACCATGCTGATGGAAAAAGAATTAGATACCGGCGACATTTTACTCACCGCAAAAGAACCCATCACAGCTCAGGACACAGCCCAAGCCCTGCATGATCGGCTGTCTGTCATCGGCGCAAAGCTTCTGGTCAAAACCTTAGACGCATTTGCCGATGATACCATACGCCCTACCCCACAAGACCATAGCAAGGCCACCTATGCGCCAATGCTGAATAAAAGCAACGGCCAGCTGAACTGGGAAAAACCCGCCAAAACCCTGGAGTTGTTTATCCGCGGCATGACGCCATGGCCCGGGACATTTACCTTTCATGAAAATAGCCGCCTGAAAATCTTTAAAGCCAGACCCGTTTCAAAGAATTTTCAAGAATCGCCAGGCACCGTACTCGAAAGCTTCCCGGATGAATTGGAGATTGCGACCGGAGAGGGCGTATTGTCGATTCTGGAAATTCAAGGGCCTTCGGGAAAACGTCTTGCCATCAAAGATTTCCTGCATGGGTATAAACTGCAACCTGGCACAAAGCTCAAATAGTCTAATAAAACTCCGAACGGGCAAGGTGGAACACGAACAATTGATTATTGTATATTGAATATTGAATAATTTTGGATGTCGCTGCGCTCCGTCATTTCCATGATTGTTCTTTTATAAATGAACCGCCGGAGGCGGACCTTAAATATTCAATCTTCAATTGAAAATATTCAATTATTGGAAAATTGTGAAAATATACCAAATTAATTTTTCTGCCAAAAAATGCAAAACAATTTCGGTGAAACGATAGTGCCTTCAGATCCACGCAAAACAGCCCTTTTGGTCCTGAATAAACTTGAAAAAAGTCAGAAACCGCTGGATCGCATTTTTGAAGATACTGTAGATTCAGGAGATTTCAGCGTGCGCGATCGGGCTCTTTTACAGGCTTTAGTCTACGGCGTTCTCAGATGGCAAGGCCGCTTGGACTATACCATCTCTTTTTTCTCCACCACGCCCGTAAATAAAATCGATGCCAACGTGTTGAATATTTTGCGCTTGGGGCTATTTCAAATTATTTATATGAACAAGATACCGAACTCCGCAGCGGTGAACACCGCTGTTGAACTTGCCAAATCAACCGCCCGCCCATGGATTGCAGGATTTGTCAATGCACTGTTGCGCAATGCTTCTGAAAACCATGACAAGGTGATGTTCCCGGATCAACACAAAGACCGGGTCCACGGATTGACAACCGCAAAATCATTTCCAGCCTGGCTCGTCAAGCGCTGGCTGAACCGTTACGGGTTTGACCCGCTGGTTCGGCTGTGTGATGCCATTAATACCATACCGCCGAT
>JASFPE010000604.1:0-3410 GCA_050116155.1 Desulfobacterales bacterium | reverse complement strand
CTTTTCTCCCGGTGTTAGCGAAGGCTCGTAATCGTCAATGCCAAGCTCTGCCATCGTCTTCGATAGATCAATTCTGCCCTCATCCACATGAACACCAATGAGCCCGCTCAATAAGCTTTTCCGCATAGAGTGGCATTGAAATTGTCTCGTTATGTCACCCCAAGCGTCAACAACAACTCCATCTTCGACAATCATCACCGCATCTGAGCCAATCTTTTTTGAGTATTTGTGTGCTAAGGCAAGTTTGTCTGACGACCAGCCAAATTGTTCAGGTTCTATTGCTTTCTGCCAATGTTTATTCGGGTAAATAGCCTTGTGGATACCGTCATAAGGGATCCATTCTGGTTTTGGTGAACACGCGACAACACCAAGTAGAAGTACCCATAATAACATTTGCCGTTTCATGATGACCCTCGAATTGTGTTTTGCAAAACCGTTTGTTCCTTATTCTGAAATTTAGAATGGCTCAATATCAAGTGGTTTGTCTGCCACTTTTGGAGGCGCATGCAATTTACCATTATTACCAAATTTTCGAAAATGCAGATATTACAATCAGTGGTTGTCAAGTCAAGTAAATCTTGTTTTCGATTATTGCACCATCATCTTCATCCAGGGGACAATAAAAAATAAAATACGATATCGTTCTTGATGTCCTCAATGCCGTGCCATTTACCCTATGCCTTATTCTCCAGGCCCAATGCCCCAAGCTCCATGCTTTATTCCCTGACACCTGCTTGCCCTGCGACCTGTCCACCATAGCTGCAGCGAAGGTGGAAGCCCGGAGGGTGAAGAAGGGACACCTTGACCCTGCATACAATTTCCGCTATTATACCACCATTACTTCGGGGAATCTTTTTCTGCTTTCCACGCTCCTTTTCTGCAATCTGACTTCGACGGCTCTGACATTGCACGACATATTTCATTTTGAAAAAGATCTGAAGTGGTTTCAAAGCCCTGGATTGTGTTTGAGGGTCCCGCTAAACTAAAGCCGGATTTCACATCTTGATTCTAAGGATTAATGTGTTCAACAAGCGTAATTCGATTTAAAAACGGAGCTACACGAAGTCATACACGCTAGTATGTGAGTATTTTGAATCGGATTACAACGCCGTCATCGGACGCAAGACGGGGCTTTGAAACCACTTCTAAGAAAGGATCGAGATAAATGTCTCCAGACCAGCTATCACGCAGAGAATTCTTAAAGCGGCTGACGGTTATTTGCGGCTCCGGAGCCGCGGGAATATCTTATTTGGCACCCGGTTCGGATGCGGCCGAAGCAGTGGATTTTGAAAACACCTGGCTTCAGGAAAAAACCCTGCAAGCATTTGCGGACACCATCATCCCGGGACCAAACTCGGACCCGGAGGGATCCCCGGGCGGTTTGGAGGCCGGCGCTTTGGAAGTCCTGTATGATCCATATTACGGATTGACACCGGTTATCGACCTGCTCACCAGAAACCTGAATCGATCCAGTCTCTGGTGGTGCCATAGATTATTCAAGGATTTGGATCTAAATCAACGAACCGCCATCGTGTTATTCAAGGATAATTTTTCATTGTCAAAATTGGTGTATGAACATGCTGAAATGCTCGTTAAACTTTCTTTTTACGGGGCCATCATCAATGATGTCGGCACGGATTACATCTATTTTCCCGGGCCAGCCCACGGATATTCTGATTATTCCTTTAAGAAGCAATTTGCGCAGCCACAGACTGAAGATGGCAATTTGCCCTAACGCAAGGGGGTAAAATGATCACTGAAAAGGTAGACATTTGCATCATTGGATCAGGCTTTGGCGGATCCATTACCGCTGCAAGATTGAGCCAGGCATCCAATCGCAGCATCCTCGTTTTAGAAAAAGGCAAACGCTGGAGGGGCGATGATTTCCAGCAAAGCCAGGATACAAAATATCTTTTAGAGCTATATGAGGACATTTACGGCGATGGAATTTTCATCGGCCTGGGCAAAGGCGTGGGCGGCGGCTCATTGATTTACAGCTCACTGTGCTTTCGCACCCCGTCGGTTGTTTTCGAACAACACGACGCGCACGAAAATCGAATCTGGCCGGACGGGTATAGCCGCGAAGATTTAGACCCCTTTTATGACACGGTCGAATCTGTATTGGAGGTCGTTCAGCTCGGATGGACCGATGAAAAACTGCCTTCCTGGCAGCTGGTTTCCAAAAAAGACGGCATTTTCGCCCAGGCATGCGATCGGCTGGGCAAAACATGCGATCCGGCGCGGGTATCAGTCAAAAATTGCCACAACTGCGGATGGTGCAGCACAGGATGCAAGTTTGATAAAAAACAAAGTCTCATCTTAAATTACATTCCCATAGCAGAGGAAAACGGTGTCGAATTCCGGGCAGAATGCGAGGCACGGGTCATCCAGTCGACCGGGGACGGATACCGCGTGATATACAGAGATCTACGTGAAGGCATATGGAAACTACTCCAAGCCGGGGTCGTTATTGTGGCAGCCGGCGCCATTCACTCACCGGCGTTGTTGCTGCGTTCAAAAAAATACCTGCCACAACTCAGCGACCAGGTCGGCCTAAACCTCTCCGGCAACGGGGACATCGCCTTGGGCGGCCTGGTGCCCGATTGCAGCTTTGAAGCCTACAAGGGCAAAATCATGGGAACCATTTCCTATGGCTGGTGGGACGAAGGCATCGTGCTGGAGGCCGCCTTTGCCCTGCCCATCGGTCCCACGGCAAAATATGACACCCATCTGGAAGGAGCCAATCCACCCTATTACTGGGGCCTGGAACATAAGCATATGATGAAGGACTACAGCAACCATATCCTGTTTATTACCGGCCTGGGACTGGACGGCAATGATGGCAGCGTAACCATCGATTGGGCCGGTCGCCCAAAGGTATCATGGCAGACCGGTCCGAAAAGCCGGTCAATTTACGATGCACAAATCCGGGCGGTTAGACAGATCATTGACTCCCTGGGCGGAACCATGATGATCACCCACTATATGAAAACCGGAGAGGTGATCACCGCCCACCCGCTGGGGACCTGCCGGATGGCAGATAATGTTTCCCGGGGGGTGGTCGATAATAACTGTCAGGTGTTTAACTACCCCAATTTATATGTGGTGGATGGCAGTGTGATTCCCACGGCACTAGGGGTAAATCCGGCCCTCACTATCGCTGCCATTGCAGAAAAAGTATCCCCATATATCACTGCGAACCTATAGAGCAGCGCGGCATTCAGTATCGCATGCAACATTACGCAAAAAAGGTCGGCCTGAATGTCTGCTGCCACCAGCTGCGCCACACTATGGCCACGCAAATGCTCAACGCCTATGCAGATCTGATATCCATCCAGGATCTCTTCGGTCACAGAAGAATCAAAACCCAGCGTTATTTCAGGGTAAGCAATCTCAAAGTGCAACGAGAT
>JASFPE010000603.1:0-3416 GCA_050116155.1 Desulfobacterales bacterium | reverse complement strand
ATAAACAGCGGAATGGCCAGCAAGATATATTTGCTGATGGAGTCAAACGTGACTTGGGTGAGTACACTCCAGGGAAGATTCAGGGCATTGACCACCACCAAACTGCCGGAAAGGCCAAAAACCAGAAAAATGGGTACGGATATGAAAAGCGTGATGATCCCAACCGCAATGGCAATATGAATCATGGTACCTCTCCAAACCGGGTCTGTAAGACCCGGGCGCTTAACTTTGCGATTTGTCGCAACGGCAGAGTTTAATTAATGTGACCAGCTCTGACCATAACGATTCTACGGCAAACAGAATGAGTAAACCAAACCCGATGGGAAAGGGTAAATAGGTGATCCAAAGCTTAAAGACGATCTCGGTATGGGTTTCATAGCCCAGTTGATAATAACGCTGAACGGCGATAATACCCGCGATAAGGAATTGGATTGCAACAGCGATAACCACCGAGTAGACCACAATGAAAAGCAGCGATCGTGATTTGCCTTTAAGCCTCTCGGGCAGGATTTCCACATTGATATGTTTTTTGAGCCTCAGCAACACGCCCATCATCGGAAAAACAATAAACGGAACAAAGAGGCGGGGAAGCTCCTCCATAAACGCGCGACTGGAACCGACCACATATCGTCCCAGTGCCTCCAGAAAAATGGAGAACACATCCAATCCAATGACGATGGCCGCCAGCGTCAGTATGATCTTGCTCATCAACTCAATGATCTTTTGATACGTCTTTAGTGCTTTCTCCATTCTGATGAATTCCTCTTGGTTTTACTCATGCCCGGCAAATTTCTTGGCGGCTTCATATAAATCGGGATCGATATTTTCGGCAATTTTCGGCCAGACCTGGGTCTTTTCAATTTCGATCAATTTTTTCAGCTCGGCATCGGGCAGCGTCGATATCGTGCCGCCGTGTTCTTCGACCAATTCCTTGAGGGCCGCATCGGAATACGCCATGACGCCTTCGGTCGCCTCCTTTGTAATTTTGGGACCCACCTCATTTAAAACAATGTCCTGAATGTCTTTGGGCAGCGTATCCCACCATTTGGTATTGGCGGCCACATATGCATCGGCATAAAAATTATACGGCTGCTGGGCGTATTTGAGAAAATCCCACCAACTATAGCCCTTGGTGGCCGAAGGCACCGTTTGAAGTGTATTAATCATGCCGCTTTTCAAGGCCGTATATACTTCAGCCGTACTGACCTTGACGAAACTGATCCCCATGGGTTTAAAGGAATATCTCTCCGTTCCGATGAGCGTGCGTGCTTTCAGTCCCTTGAAGGCGGCAACGGAATCCAGTGGACGCTCACTGGAAAAATAGCAGGCAGGCCCCACCGGGATGTAAGCCAAAATCCGCATGCCAAGCTTTGTTTGCAGCGCATCCCACCGCTTACGCCCTTCCGGCGTCTTTTCCCAAAAGTCACGCTTTTGCTGAAAACTGTCGAAAAAGCGCATCATTCCGGATAGGAAAAAATTCTTATCTACCCGCATAAAGAGAACACCCAGCACGCCACCCATATCGACACTGCCTTCGGAAAGCGCCGGCACAATTTGGGCGATACTGTATAGCTGACCAGACGGAAAGACCTCGATGTCCAGTCGTCCATTGGTGGCTTTTTTACATTCCTCGGCAAACTTGGTGGCCATGATGGCGGAATAGTGTTTGGGTGCCCAATGATAAGATAGGCGCCCCTTATATACCTTGGTGTCTGCCGCCCACGCTGTGGAGCTTATCACCAACATGATGACCATGCCCATGAAGAGAAATAAAATGGTTTTCTTTTGGTAATCCCATCTGCTTGTCCTTCTCATAATAATCCTCCTTTGCTTGACGGTTTAGACGTTACCTAAATCCGAAACAGATCGGTCGCCGCCTCAATGCACCTGACGACCTTCTCCTTTCCAGAAGATCTCTTTGAGCTCCCGGCGATTAATCTTACCATAGACATTTTTGGGAATCTCTTTGACGAAATCCACACTTTTGGGCTTTTTATAACCGGCCAATTTATCCCGGCAGTATTGAATGACGTCTTCCTCAGTTAATTTTATACCCTCGCGTGGTACGATAAATGCTTTGACCGCTTCGCCCCATATATCATCCGGAACACCGATGACAGCCGTTTCAGCCACACCAGGATGGGCCATGAGGACTTCCTCGACCTCACGCGGATATACATTAAACCCACCGGAGATGATCATATCTGATTTACGGTCCACGATATAAACAAATCCTTCTTCATCCATGGTGGCCATATCCCTGGTATGGAACCAACCATCCTTAAAGGCTGCCGCGGTTTCCTCCGGCATCTTCCAATAGGCTTTAAACAGTTTGTTGGATTTGAGTAGGATTTCACCAATTTCACCCGGTTTGACCTGATCTCCCTCCTGATCCACAACTTTGACCTCTACCCCCATGGCAGGCCGGCCCGCTGATGATAGACGCTTCATCTGGGCTTCGGTGCCGTCGACAATATGATCTTCCGGCCCTAAATAGGTGATGGGTTGTGCTATTTCGGTCATACCATAGTTCTGACGAAAGACGTTGCCGAATATGCGGATCCCCTCTTTAAGGCGATCCACGGCCATGGGTGCGGTACCATACCAGATTCGGTTTACACTACTCAAATCGTAGGTTTTAAGATCAGGGAACATCAGCAGCCGATAAAGCATGGTCGGAATCAGGAGCAAGGAGTTTACGCGCTCGCGCTCTATGGTTGTAAGAATATGCTGCTCATCGAAACCGGGCAATATAATATTGGTGGCGCCGCGACTATAATACACCATAAACATCAGACCGGCGGCATGGGTTAAAGGACCGATATTGAGGTTAACGGTTTGCGGTCCGATAGGTTGGTCCATATTCAGCAAGGTGCTGGATAATACATTGTAGCCTGTGGTGAAGGCCCAGACGACGCCTTTGGGTTTTCCGGTGGTTCCTGAAGTATATTGAATGCGTTCGATGGCTCTATCATAATCTATGTCAACTTCGGGAAGAGACTCTGGTTGATCCGCCACCAAATCCTCATAATTCAGGTAATCCCCATGGCGTTCGCCCACTACAATGACATGCTTTAACCGGGATACGTCGGGCAATATGGGCTCAATTCGATCGATGAATTCCTCTCCGACGATGACCGCATCGGCTTCGGCGTCGTTGAGGATATCCGCATGTTCTCTGGCTGAGTGTCGGGAGTTTAGCGCGATATAGGTCAGGCCGGCTCGAGGAATGGATAACAGGCAGATCGCACTTTCCACGCTATTATTCAATAGAACAGCCACTTTGTGTCCGGAAGCCAATCCCAGAGAAAGCAGACCGTGGCTGAGACGGTTGACGCGCTTGTCCACCTGCGAAAAACTCAGGCGGATGTCTTTAAAAACAACCGCTGTTTGCTCCGCATAGCGTGATACCGGCC
>JASFPE010000602.1:0-3423 GCA_050116155.1 Desulfobacterales bacterium | reverse complement strand
GTCATGGTTACCCATATGGCCAGAGAAGCAAATGTCAAAAAAGCGCTGACACAGATCAAGGTTTTGGATGTTGTCGCTGATACGCCGGTGCTAATCAGGATCGAAGACGAAAGGCTCGATTAAACGTACAACATTATTTTATGAGAATACTCCAACAACACAAATTACCGAGTTGATATGTAGCATTGGAATAATGGAATGTTGGAATGTTGGGAAAATGGGTATCTCTATTTGGTATAAATATCAATTTTATTTTATAAAATAGATCCTATCCGAATTTATGAGCCATTATTCCAGTATTCCATTATTCCATCATTCCAGTTTTTATTATATGAAAGTGAAAGTTTACAAGATCGAATTAGATAATTAAGGAAAAGCGATATGTTTGTGTTCTGTGCTGACATGGAAGGAATCTTTACACCTGAAATATGGATTAATGTGGCTGAAATAACTGGAATCGAGGAACTCAGACTGACGACCAGGGATATCTCGGATTATGACGTGCTCATGAAAAAACGCCTGGCAATTTTGGATAAACAAAAGCTGACCCTCAAAGATATCCAGGCAGTCATTGCCACCATGGAACCGCTTGAAGGCGCCGTTGAGTTTTTGAACTGGCTAAGAGCCAGGGGCCAAATCATTATTGTATCCGACACATATGTTGAATTTGCCGGTCCGCTGATCGAAAAACTGGGTTGGCCTACGCTGTTTTGCAACACGCTTGCCATCGACTCCAACGGTATGATTGCAGACTATAACCTGCGTCAAAACGACGGTAAACAAAAAGTGGTTCTGGCCCTGCAAAGTCTCAATTATAAGGTTGTCGCCATTGGTGATTCTTATAATGACATCACGATGTTAAAAGCAGCTGAGAGTGCAATTTTGTTTTGCCCGCCGGATAATGTCAAACAAGAATATAAAGAATTCCCCACAGCATTTACCTACGACGATCTAAAAACCAGGATTCAAGAAATCATGGAGAGAGGATTTGCATGTTAAACCACCGAACGACCTACCGCGTCATATACGGCGATACAGACAATATGGGACAGGCTTATTACGGCAATTACTTTCGCTGGTTTGAAATCGGCCGCAGTGAAATGTTTCGATCTTTGGGGCTTCCCTATAAATCAGTGGAAGACCATGGGATTTTCCTGCCCGTTTCAGAAACATACTGTAAATACTCCACACCGGCGAAATATGATGATATAATCGTGATCGAAACATCGCTGGATACCTCTGTAAAAGGTGGCGTGAAGTTTGATTACAAAATATTTACCGAAGACGGGCAAAAATTGCTGGCCAGAGGTTTTACCAAACACGCCTGTGTCGACGCAGCCGGAAAGGTGATCCGTCCGCCAAAATTATTGAAAGACGCTATTGGGAATGCGGAAGGTGGAAAATTAAAAACAAAACCAGGAGCCAGTAGTCAGTAGCCAGTAGCCAGAGGCAATTGAATGCGGAATTCCAGGTTTCAGGTGTCAGAAAAGGATTGTAAAGAAAATTGAGGAATTCAGGGATTCAGGAATTGAGGAATTGAGGAATTTAAAAATCAAAATTCAGAATCAATATCTCTTTAGAATTCCTGAATTCCCCAATTCACAATTCCTTTATTATTTTGACTTTCTATCCAAAATCCGCAATCTGCATTCCAAAATCGAAAAACCCTGACACCCGACACCTGAAACCTGCTACTTCCTGAAGCTCGAACCTTATGCCCTTAACTAAATTAAGGTGAAAATATGGACATAGATCTATCCAAATTTGACCACTGCCACATTCTTGTCGTGGGTGATTTAATGATCGATGAGTATCTGTGGGGAGAGGTGGATCGAATTTCTCCGGAGGCCCCTGTACAGGTGGTATCGGTTCAAAACGAAGAGCTCATTCTGGGTGGGGCGGGTAATGTTGTCAATAATCTGGTGGCACTGGGTGCCAAGGTCTCCATCATCGGTGTTGTCGGTGCCGGCACCAATGGAACGCTTCTGCGGGATAAGCTCGATGAACTCGGTGCTAACACCCACGGCGTCATCACAGAACCCGACCGTCCCACCACCAGGAAAACAAGAATAATCGCCGAACATCAGCAGGTGCTTCGCATCGACAGAGAGACCAAAAGTAATGTATCCGCTCAAACCTTTGAAGCGGTTGCACAGGCAGCAGAAAATATCATTCCTCATGCGGACGTGGTGTTGATTTCAGATTACGGCAAGGGATTAATCACCGAAGCGTTACTTTCAAAGCTGACGAAAGCAGCCCGCGAGCACGGGAAACTAACCATAGCCGATCCAAAGGGGCTCGATTTTAAGAAATATTCCGGAATCAATGTCATGACGCCCAACAAAAAAGAGGCCGCCTTAGCCGCCGGCATAGAAATAATCGATGATGCCACCCTTTTTGAGGTCGGCCAGCGGCTGATACAATCCATCGGCATCGACAAATTGATTATTACGTGCGGCAAAGACGGAATGGTCTATTTTGAAACCGGCGCCGATATTCAAAAAATCAGCACCAAAGCCCGCCAGGTATTCGACGTCTCCGGCGCCGGCGATACCGTGCTGGCGATTCTGGGCCTTGCCATTGCATCCGGCATGTCCTTCAAGGACGGCGTGGCCCTTGCCAACACAGCAGCCGGTCTTGTGGTCGGCAAAGTCGGCACCGCCACGGTTTCAAAAAAAGAGCTGGCTGCAGCCCTGCAGCTGATTCCTGCGGATATTGTTTCCAAGCAAATCAGTCAGGAAGAACTGGTTACGATAACAAAGGAGCTTCGGAAAAAGGCCAAGCGTATTGTTTTGACCAACGGTTGTTTTGATCTTTTACATGTGGGCCACATCAGGCTATTGGCGGCTTCCAAACTACTCGGCGACATACTAATCGTAGCCATTGATGATGATGATTCTGTCAGACATTTGAAAGGTCCTGACCGACCCGTAATTAGTGATGCAGAGCGGGTGCGAATCATCAGCGCTTTGGACAGTGTCGATTACGTCGTCGTGTTTTCCACCGGAGAATTGGATCAAATCATCGAGGCTGCCCGTCCGAATGTGCTCACCAAAGGCAGCAACTACCAGTCCGCGGAGGTATACGGACGAGAAATCGTGGAGCAACATGGCGGACAGGTCGAATTAATCCCGATCACCGAAGATATCTCATCCACCCAAATTATTAATAATATAAAGAAAAAATAGAAACTTTATCTGAATTGGATTCTGATTTTAGCTTTTATTTCTTTGGACAGGATTTACAGGATTTACTGGATATTTAATTCGTCACTTTCCTGATGAAAGTGACGAAATTTAATCCACCTTCGGTGGAAAAGAATCTTGAGTAATGGTAACTTAGTATTTTTCCTCCCAACTCTGTGAAATGTCTAAATAGTATTTTGGGGATGGGTACGGGTTTCATCGCTTTCCGGAGGAAAGC
>JASFPE010000601.1:0-3425 GCA_050116155.1 Desulfobacterales bacterium | reverse complement strand
AACCTGTCGCTTTGATGTTAAGGGAGAAATTCAAGTGGAGATCCCACAAGAATGAGAGTACCGATGCGAAGCACAGGGGCGGAGCAACTCGTAGTAGTGCTGAAGTCTCTGTAATGGAGGTGGAGCGAAGGGGTTGCATCGACTGGCTTTAGGAAGTGGTCAACCAATTATTGGGAGGAGCCATTGATCAAAGCAAAGCCGTTTCGTATTTCCAAACGAGTTGTATTTGAGGCCTACAAGCGTGTAAGAGCCAACCAGGGTGCAGCTGGTGTAGACGAAGAGTCGATTGCGGATTTTGAGAAGGATTTAAAGAATAATCTATACAAGATCTGGAATCGCATGTCTTCGGGCAGTTATTTTCCGCCAGCGGTGCGATTGGTAGAGATCGCTAAAAAGGGCGGTGGTCAAAGAAAACTGGGCGTGCCGACAGTATCAGACCGGATCGCACAGATGGTAGCCAAAATTTATTTTGAGCCGGAAGTTGATTGTTATTTTCATCCGGACTCATACGGCTACCGGCCCGGAAAGTCAGCGATTGAAGCCGTTGGGGTAGCGCGCAAAAGATGTTGGCGCTACAACTGGGTTGTCGATCTTGACATCAAGGGGTTCTTTGACAACATCGACCACGGGTTGTTGATGCGTGCGGTTCGCAAGCATACGGATAGCAAATGGCTATTGCTCTATATTGAGCGGTGGTTAAAGGCGCCGGTGCAGGCAGAAGATGGCACGCTTGTCAGCCGCCAAAAAGGCTCGCCGCAAGGCTCGGTGATCAGTCCGCTTCTGGCTAATCTGTTTTTGCACTATGCATTTGACGAATGGATGCGGCGCAACTATGAGAACATACCGTTTGAACGTTACGCTGACGACATTTTAGTGCATTGCAAAAGCAAAGAGCAAGCCAGGTGGATCAAGAAGCGCATCGAGGAGCGCCTCAAGCAGTGTGGGTTGGAACTGCATCCTGAAAAGACCAAGATTGTCTACTGCAAGGACTCATTCAGGAATGGAAACCATCCAAACGAGAAATTCGATTTTCTGGGGTATACGTTTTGCCCCCGGCGAGCGAAGGATCGTTATGGAAAATTCTTTGTGAGTTTTCTTCCAGCCGTGAGCGATGAGGCAGCTAAATCCATACGCAGAACAATCAGAGGTTGGCGGATACACCGAATGACCGACAAGTCCATTAAAGATTTGGCCTGCATGTTCAACTCGGTGATTCGAGGCTGGATTAATTATTACGGGCAGTTTTACAAGTCAGCGCTGTATCCGATTTTCAATCAACTCAACGGCGCATTGCAACGATGGGCCATGCGGAAATACAAAAAGTTACGCCGTCGCAGGCGCAGAGCATTTTACTGGCTCGGGCGCATTGCCAAACAGAAGTCTTACCTGTTTGCGCACTGGCGATTGGTACGACAATCGGTTGGTCGATAAGAGCCGGATGAATCGAGAGGTTCATGTCCGTTTCTGTGAGGGACTGAGGGGGAAGCTCCCTCGGTCTACTCGACTCTTTGATTTTTGTTTAAATGACCGGCCGCAATATGTTGTGCCAGCCTCATGAATTACGTGGTATTAAGGAGGTAAGATGCGAACTATTGTCAAGTCATTCTTCCAAAGTTTAAGTGAAGTTCCTGAAGATAAATTTCCTTCTCAGTATTATTCTCCTCTTTTTGTCCGTACTATTATTTTCGGCAACTACGCATATCTAACTGGTTTATTATCACATGTTTTGTTTTTGCTAATTTTTGCTTTCATAGAGGTTACCATATTAGCCTATTTTAACATTTTTAGCGTCTTTCTGTGGGCTGCAGCTATTTTTCTCCATAGAAGAGGGTATCACTGGCAAGCTTACTACCTCGTCACTATCGAAATTATTTCACACGCAGCCATATGCACAGCGGTAATCGGGTGGAAGGCAGGATTTCACTATTATGTATTTATCCAACCTGCAGTAGTATTCCTTATACCGGGCAAAACGACCCAAAAAGTTATCATTACATTGGTTTATACCTTTGCTTTTGCTGCGATGAATTATTACGCCAATATAAAAGTTCCTCAAATAGAAATCAGTGCGCTTTATATTGCAGCATTCAATTATGGCAATATTTTTTCCGTCTGCTCACTATTAGCTTATCTTGCATATTTATATTATCGTGCCGCCAATTCTGCAGAAAAAAAACTAGAGAGTGAGCACAAAAAGACTAATGCGGCTCTGAATGAGCGCAACCAAGTACTGGAACGCCTCAACCAAGAACTTACTGAGGCGGCTGACTATGTTAGAACAATTTTACCTCAGCCTATTACAGAAGGTGCAATTCGAACAGACTGGCGGTTCATTCCGTCAACATCATTGGGAGGGGATGCATTTGGTTACCACATGGTGGATGAGAATCATTTTGCAATATACTTGATTGATGTCAGCGGTCACGGTGTAGGAGCTGCTTTGCTTTCGGTCTCGGTTATGAATGTACTGCGTTCTCAATCGTTGCCCGGTGCGGATTTCAAGGATCCTGAACAGGTTTTAGAGGCACTGAACATGGCCTTTCCGGGAGAAGAGAATAACGATATGTTTTTTACCATATGGTATGGTGTTTATAAAAAGAGCACTCGCCAGCTAACTTACGCAAGTGGTGGCCACCCTCCAGCCATCTTATTAGATCAGGGCTCTAAAGGTGATTACCAAGCCACACAACTTCGGACACCAAACTATGTTATTGGTGGCACGCCAGAAGGATCATATCAGAAGAAAGAATGCTTGGTTGGTAAACAGCACAAGTTATACGTTTTTTCAGATGGCGTGTATGAAGTTGAAAAATCAGATGGATCAATGTGGCGATTTCAAGAATTTGCCGATTTTATGAGCAATGTTAAAACGAACGGTCAGTCAATTTTAGATCGATTATATAACTATGCAAAGAGCTTAAGCAACTCAGAGAACTTCGAGGATGATTTTACTATAGTCGAAATCGCTTTCGGATAAAATAAAGAATCGAAACAGCGCTTTTTTATTTTAGCTGCCACAAGATAATGTGGTTGGGCTGAAGGGCATGAAATTTTGGATTTCTCCAACATACATTGAATTTTGAAGCGAGCTTAAAAGTTGTGATATCACCCCTGAATTAAATCTATGATATCGACACTATTTCGTTGATCTGATTTTCAGGGCAAGGGATGAATGTATCATGCTGACGGCTTTTTAGACGGCTTTTGACGGCTCTAACCGGCTTTTGATGGTGTAAGATACTGGAAAAATAAGGTGGAATGCGCTCTATATCGGCCTTTCGCGCAGGCAACACCGGATCAAATCCGGTTGGAGGCGCCATTTTTTGATTAAATTGAGATATCGGTTAAATTCGGTGTCTTTTTTTTGAGCAGGTCCAGGACATCTTGCCCTGAACTTGCCGAAGGTCCCGCTTTTCAAACGAGGC
>JASFPE010000600.1:0-3427 GCA_050116155.1 Desulfobacterales bacterium | reverse complement strand
CTGTTTGAACTTTTAACTTTGAAACCTTTACTGAGTTACTGACTATGAAAGCACTAAGATACCTAACACCCGGTGTGGCTAAAACCGAAAACATTAAACAACCGGCCTGTGGCGAAGATGAAGCCCTCATTCGGGTTCACTCGGCCGGGATCTGCGGCACCGATTTGGCCATTTATGCCGGCAAGCATCCGCGGGCAAAAGCGCCCCTGGTCATGGGCCATGAGTTTGCCGGTGAAATCGTCGAAATCAATTCCTCAGAAATCCATTCAGACCTCGCGGTTGGCGACAAGGTCACGGTCTACCCGCTGCTGGTATGCGGTCAATGCTGGGCCTGTAAAAACGGAGTCAGTCATGTGTGCCGCGACCTCAAATTAATCGGCATCGACCGCGACGGCGCATTTGCCGAATTTGTGAACGTACCCCTGGATCTGATCTTTAGATATCCCGAAGAACTCACATATGATCAGGGCGCATTGATTGAGCCCCTGGCCGTGGCCGTACACGCCGTGGAGATGGCCGGTGAAACCGATTGGCAGACAGCAGTGGTGATCGGCAGCGGACCCATCGGATTACTGGTTGCCCTATGTCTTCGGCATGCAGGCATTGACACGATTATTATCAGCGATATTAACCCCCATCGGCTTAAACGCTCGGAAAAACTGGGTCTAAAAATCTTCAACAGCGCTGAGGGGGACCTGGTTGATTTCGTCAACGCGACCACCCGTGATGAGGGTGCAGACATTGTGTTTGAATGTGCCGGTTCAAGTCCAGCTGCCCTCCAGGCGTCTGCTCTGGTCCGGCCGCGGGGAAAAGTGATTGTCGTCAGCACCCATAAAGAGCCTCATGCGGTGGACCTCCAAAGGATTAATTTCAGAGAAATTACAATGATCGGCACCCGCGTCTACACCCGCAACAGCTATCAAAAAGCCCTGCAGATGATCAAGGACCTGCCTTTTGATAACCTCATATCCCACAGACTCGATATCGATGATGCGGCAGAAGGATTTGAGTTGATGCAGAGACCGGAAGATGTTTGCAAGGTTATCATCAACACCAACTAAATCAGGGATCTTCGCCATGAATAAATTAGCCGTTTATTTTAGTGCCTCGGAAGAATTTATGAATCAGCTAAAAAATTTTTCATATAAATTCGAGATAATAATGTGTAAGGGACCGGATGAACTGCAGTCTCATCTCCCGCAGACAGAAATTTTGGTTACCCTCTTTGAATCGCCGGATGCCGAAATAATCCGTCAGGCTCCGGGGCTAAAATGGATTCTGGCCTTAACGGCAGGTGTCGATTCATTTCCTCTAAATGAGATCAAAAAACGAAATATTCTTCTCACCAATGGTCGTGGAATTCATAAAATCCATATTGCGGAATACGCTATCGCAGCGATGATCACTCTAGCCCGCAACTTCCATTTGATATTTCGCAACCAGCTCAAAAAAAAGTGGGATCGCTCTGTTCCTCAGGATGAGATAAATGGCTGTACACTGGGCATTATCGGTTTGGGCGCCATTGGACAGGAAATCGCTCGTAAGGCCTCCATACTGGGAATGCGGGTTATCGGTGTTAAACATGCCCCATGTCAGCTCGAAGGGATCGAGCAGGTCTATGGCCCGGCGCAGATGGAATCAGTATTTAAAAAAAGCGATTATGTCATTAATCTTTTGCCCGATACTCCAGATACCAAAGGTTTGATCGATAAAACCATGTTTGCCGTGATGAAAAACACAGCCTGTTTTATCAACCTGGGTCGCGGGCCCACCGTCAATCAACCCGATTTAATCGAAGCCCTCCAGAAAAAAGAGATCCGTGCGCTCTTCAGCGATGTGTATGCAGAGGAGCCGTTGCCTGAAGACAGCCCCCTGTGGGAAATGGAAAATGCGGTCCTTACGCCTCACAATGCCGGAGTCTCTCCGAAATATCTTGCAAGGGCCATGGAGATTGTCCAGCACAATCTGCAGGTTTACGTAAGTCATTCAGGAGAAATGATGAATGTAGTGGATCTTGATCGGGGATATTAACGAGTTTGGATTTTGGATTTCGGATTGAAAGTCAAAACAGCGTTTTGTGTTTCGTGTTTGGTCTCTGATTTTCCTAATTCCGCATTCCCACTTCCGAATTCGAAAGCCCCCATGTCCAATGCCTTATTGCCTGAAACCTGAAACCAAGAAAACGAACTTTACTTCTTGACATATGCACCAATAAGCTGCACATAAATGTTCTCTTCATGTTATCTGAAGAGCTTTATTAACAATCGTTATTAAAGGAGGTTTTCATGCAGTTTATTCGAAAGCGTGTGTTAGCCGGTGAGTTGATGCTGGGCATCGGTGCCAATCTCGGTTCCAGCCTGACTGTCGAGATGATCGGAGCCGCCGGATTTGACTGGGTCTGGATTGATTGTGAGCATGGCGCCGGTGACTACAGCGAGCTGATTCCCCAGATGCAGGCTGCCGGCATTTACAATACCCCCGCAATCGTCCGGATTGCCTGGAATGAGATACCCCGATTTAAACGCGTACTGGATTTGGGTGCCGCCGGTATTATGGTTCCCTATGTAGCATCAGCCCGGGAAGCCGAGCAGGCTGCCTCATCCATGCGATATCCACCGCAGGGTATCCGTGGTGTTGCCAAATTCAATCGGGCATGTGGGTTCGGCCAGAATTTTGACGCGTATTTCAATCAGGCCAATGATAATCTTTTAACCGTGGTGCAGATCGAAACCAAAGAAGCTGTGGACCTGGCAGAAGATATCGCGGCTGTCGATGGGGTCGATGTGATGTTTATCGGGCCACTGGATTTAACCGTCAACATGAACATGGCCGAAAATTACGAACATCCGGAATTTCTGCAGGCCATGGATAAAGTGGCAGCAGCATGCAAAAAAAGCGGAAAAGTCGCCGGTATTCTGGTGCCCAAACTGGATTACCTCGAGAGCTGGATTGCAAAAGGGTTTACGTTTCTGGTGGTCGGATCGGATGGCGGGTGTGTGGCAAATGGCCTAAAGTCTATCTATGAAACTTGTAGTCAATTCAAGTAATCTAACCCCAACGGATAAGGTTTCAGGTGTCGGGTTCATTCAGGTTTCAGGTGTCAGGTTTCAGGTGTCAGTAGATCGATTGCGGAATGCGGAGTGTGGAATGTGAAATAAAAGCCATCATAATTTAGGAATTAAGGAACTAAATGCATAGGTCAAATTCTTTTTCTTCAATTCTTAGATTCCTAGATTCGTATTTCCATTTTTCTTTTTTCCGAATTCCGCATTCCGAATTCCGAATTTGAACCTAACACCCGACACCCGACACCTGACACCTGAAACCTTCTTTTGAGAATTATTCGAAGTCCAAATCTATAAGAAGGAGGGAATAAAATGACAGATGCGGTGATTGCCTGCAGCGGCCCCATCGGAGAGGTTGCCAT
>JASFPE010000599.1:0-3432 GCA_050116155.1 Desulfobacterales bacterium | reverse complement strand
ACCCTCGAGGAAGCCATAAGCTTTAGCGCTGAGATTGGCTATCCGGTGATGATCAAAGCTTCTGGCGGTGGTGGTGGGCGAGGAATTCGCATCTGTGAAAACGAAAAAATTCTGCGTGAAGATTTCCCGATTGCCAGAGCTGAAGCCGGAGCGGCATTTGGCAATGACACGCTTTATATTGAAAAGTTCATCCGGGAACCGCGGCATATAGAATTTCAGATTCTGGCCGATCGCCTCGGCAATATTGCGCATTTAGGCGAACGCGAATGTACCATTCAGAGACGGTATCAAAAACTGATTGAAGAAGCACCCTCACCGCGGCTTACACCCGAACTTAGAAGCACAATGGGTGCCGCTGCCATAAAAGCGGCAAAAGCCGTTGCCTATTTCAACGCTGGAACTGTAGAATTTCTCCTGGACAAGGATGACAGGTTTTATTTCATGGAAGTTAATGCCCGCATCCAGGTCGAACACCCCATCACTGAATTAACCACCGGTGTTGATCTGGTCAAAGAGCAGATCCGCCTGACCGCAGATGGTAAAATTGAATTTTCATTTGAAGATCTGCCCATGCGTGGCTGGGCCATTGAATGTCGGATCAATGCCGAAGATCCGGATCGAAATTTTCTGCCCTCTCCCGGTGTTGTCAATGAATATCGGCCGCCGGGCGGTTATGGTGTGAGGCTAGATACACACCTGTACCAGGGCTATGAATTGCCGATCTTTTATGACTCTCTGATCGCCAAACTTATCTCTTTCGATATCACCCGCGATGGCGCCATCTCAATTATGAAGCGCGCATTGACCGAATTTACCATCTCACCGCTGAAAACCACCATACCGCTGTATCTCAAAATCATGGATGATTCAGCCTTTAAAAGAGGTGATTTCGATACCGGGTTTATCAATAAATTTGTCCGGGAAGCTGACGATGATGATTAATTCACCGCAGAGACGCAGAGAACGCAGAGGGTTATATTCTTTGCGCTCTCTGCGCCTCGAGCGCAGCGGGCACTGAATAAACAAGAAAAACAAGGAGCAGGCCGATGTCTGAAGAACCTCTACTTTACCGTGTAGAAAATAATGTTGCCTATTTCACCATTAACCGTGAAGCCCAAAGAAATGCCATCAACCAGGAGACCATCAATCTCTTTTTAAAATATCTGGATAAAGCTGATGCGGATGAAGCGGTTAGAGTCATTCTTATCACCGGCTCCGGTGAAAAGGCATTCTGCTCCGGCGCAGATCTGGGTGCCGCACCGGGAGGAGAAATACAGGCCGGATTTCAACAATATGCTCAACTCTTAAAAAGACTGGCCGGAAATTCAAAACCGGTGGTGGCCAGAGTTAATGGCTACTGCCTGGCTGGCGGCATGGGGCTGATGCTGGCATGTGATATTGCGATTGCGAGACATGACGCCAAATTCGGAACACCGGAAATCAATGTCGGTTTATGGCCTATGATGATCGGAGCCCTAATTTACCGCAATGTGCTTCGCAAAAAAGCCATGGAAATGGTCTTGCTGGGGGAACGATTCGGAGCGGAAAGAGCTCTGGAGATAGGATTAATTACCCGGGTAGCACCGCCACAAAACTTAGATAAAGAGGTCGATTCGATTCTGGAGAATCTCACAGAAAAAAGCCCCATCGGCATGAAGATCGGCAAGGAAGCTTTTTATGCCATGGCCGATATGCCGTTTGAAAAGGCGGTTGACTTCCTATCAGGTAAAATCGCTGAAGTTGCCGCCACCGAAGATGCCAGAGAAGGCATTACGGCCTTTATCGAAAAACGCAAACCCGTTTTTAAGGGAAAGTAGGAAAGGAGGATAAATTTGAGCACACCAGACAAAGTCGTTGTCACCTGCGCCTTAACCGGGGTGCTGACGGATCCGGCAAAATTCAACGTACCGGTCACACCGGAAGAGATGGCTGAGGCCACCGCCCAGGCCTATAATGCCGGTGCATCCATTGTGCACTGCCACTTCAGAGACCAGGGCGATGGCATGGGGGCTTTCCCCACCTGGGATATCAAAAGTGTTGGTGATATTCTGGCAGCCATCAAAGAAAGCGTTCCCGATATACTTATTTGTATGAGCACCGGTGTCGTCGGGAATGATCTGTCAGGACCTTTGGGATGCATTGAAACTTTTAAACCGGAACTGGCGGCATGCAATGCCGGATCTCTCAATTATTTGAAAATCAGAAAAGATGGTGAATGGGCATGGCCCCCCATGCTCTTTGACAACCCGGTGGAAAAGGTCCAAAAGTTTCTGGATGTCATGGCAGCCAGCAAAACCATTCCGGAGTTCGAGTGTTTCGACACGGGTATCGTTCGCAGTGTCGGTCTTTACAAAGCAAACGGAATGTTTGAGGGCGATCCGCATCTGTCTTTTGTAATGGGGGTCGAAAGCGGAATGCCGGCCAATCCGGATTTAATTCAAATCCTCAAAGATGAATTGCCACAAAATGCTCACTGGCAGGTTATTGCGACAGGCCCGGGTCGAGAAAAAATCTGGGACCTTCACCACCGCTGTGTTGAACTGGGGGGCAATGTCAGAACCGGACTCGAAGATACGTTTTATCTTCCCGATGGAACACGTGCCACCGATAATGGCCAGTTGGTGGAGGCCCTGGTAAATATTGTACGTGAGGTCGGCAGGGAAGTTGCGTCCACATCCGAAGCCCGCGAAATCCTGGGCGTTTTGCGATGATTGGATATCTTAATTTTACCGCAGAGATGCAGAGTACGCAGAGAAAGATATATAAATTTATTCCTTTGCCGCTGGCACGGCAACCTTAGAAGAATTTTTAAATTACATTGTTATGGCGTAATGAAGGGAGAAATAAACAAGCATGACACAGAAGTTTAAAACCAAAATTACCGAAATGCTGGACATCGAACATCCCATTATATCCGGTGGCATGCAGTGGCTTAGTCGTGCAGAGCTGGTTGCCGCAGTCGCCAATGCCGGCGGGATTGGATTCATCACGGCCGAGAGCTTTGGGACACCGGAAGATCTTCGCCAGGAGATAAGGAAAACTCGCGATTTGACCGACAAGCCGTTCGGTGTGAATTTGTCTATGGTGCCTGAATTCGGCCTGCCGGAAAGAACATTGAAATTTTGTGATGTGGTGTGCGAAGAAGGTCTTAAGGTGGTTGAAACAGCTGGTAGAAGCCCTGAACCCTTAATGCCCAAATTAAAGCAAAGCGGGGTCAGGGTCATTCACAAGCTCACATCGGTTCGACATGCCCTCACCGCGCAGCGTTTAGGGGTGGATGCGGTGACCATGATCGGCTTCGGATCGGGAGGCCATATCGGCAACGATAATGTCGCATCCTTTATTTTGCTCCCAAAAGCGGTGGCCGCCCTGGAGATTCCGGTAATTGCCGGAGGCGGAATTTGCAATGCCCGGGGATTTTTAGCAGCATTG
>JASFPE010000598.1:0-3436 GCA_050116155.1 Desulfobacterales bacterium | reverse complement strand
AGGGTTTCCCCCATTGCGCAAAATTCCTCACTGCTGCCTCCCGTAGGAGTCTGGACCGTGTGTCAGTTCCAGTGTGGCTGATCATCCTCTCAGACCAGCTAACCATCGTCGCCTTGGTAGGCCATAACCCTACCAACAAGCTAATGGTACGCGGGCTCATCTCCAAACAGAAGCTTACATGTAGAGGCCACCTTTGATCTCATATACCGAGGTATTTGAGATGTTATTCGGTATTAGCATCGCTTTCGCAATGTTATCCCCAATTCGGAGGTAGATTACCCACGCGTTACTCACCCGTGCGCCACTTTACTGGTTTCAGCAAGCTGAAACGTTCTCGTGCGACTTGCATGTGTTAAGCACGCCGCCAGCGTTCATTCTGAGCCAGGATCAAACTCTCCAATTAAACTATTGTGTGTTACACAAGCGCGTAACACAAGTTACTTTGGAATCGACTCATTGGGCTGCCACTATTTAGTTTTCAAAGATCAAATGGGCGTCTGCATAAGACGCTCTAATAATTATATAATCTTTAATCGCAAATCGACTTTTTTAATATACTAGCTTATTTGTTTTTGTCAACCTTTTTCGCCGAATTTTCACAATATTTATGATCTTTTTCGTTTGCACGAATCGCGAAAAATACACTTCATTTTTCCCTTTGTCAACCACTATTTTCTATATTTTTCTATTTTAAATTTTATCGTATGACGAATTTTGCCATGAACTCATCCTTCCAATATCCCAAAACCCATCACTCCATATAGCGCTAAAGCTTCACTTCGTGCCCAGTATTCCAACATTCCAATTGGGGCGAAGCCCTTAACTTGGCTTGACCTTGACCTGATGAAAGCGCTTTTTCCCCGAACGCAAGACAATAACGTTTTCATCGTTTAGATCGTCTACAGTTACGGGCTGATCGAAGGCTTCTACACGGCTACCATTTATATAGGCACCCCCCTGCTCAATCAAACGTCGCGCCGCACCTCCAGAGGAGACCAGACCAACCTCGAGAAACAATTTAAATGCCGGTAAACCGGCCTTCAGCACTTCAGCCTCCACATAGGTACGGGGAACAGATAAATCATCGAAATCAGATGTTCCTCGCGGGATAGAACTGGAGGATAAGATGTTTCCCGGCACATCTCGTATGCCAAACATGCTGGCTGCCGCCTTGAAGGCCTTTAATGCTTCTTGTTCTCCGTGTGCGAGCATCGTGGCTTCAAAGGCGAGCACTGCCTTGGCACTATTTAAATCCGCACCTTCCAGTTGTTCGACGGCTCGAATTTCATCCATGGGCAAAAATGTAAATAACGCCAAAAAGCGGGCAACATCCCGATCATCGGTATTTATCCAATATTGATAGTATTCATACGGAGAGGTTCTTTCAGTATCCAACCAGATGGCGCCTTTGGCCGTTTTGCCCATCTTTTCTCCGCTGCTGGTGGTAATCAATGGGAATGTAAGTCCAAATGCGGTGTGCTGTCGCATTCTGCGGATAAGTTCGACCCCGGCAACAATATTGCCCCACTGATCACTGCCGCCCATTTGGAGCCGGCAATTATGCCGATCAAATAATTCCAGAAAATCATAAGCCTGCAGTACCATGTAATTAAACTCGATAAAGCTGAGGCCCTCTTCTGATTCCAGTCGAATTTTGCAGCTTTCCGATTTAATCATACGATTCACCGAGAAGTTCCGGCCGATGTCCCTTAAAAATGGGATATACTCCAATTTTGTTAACCATTCTGCATTGTTAAGCAGTAAGGCCTTCTGATCGCCAAAATCGAGAAAATGGGAAAGCTGTCTTTTGATTCCCTGTGCATTCTCTTCTATGGTTTCGTAGGTGAGAAGTTTGCGCATTTCCGTTTTTCCGCTGGGATCCCCCACAAGACCGGTACCGCCGCCAACGAGTGCAATGGGACGGTGACCATTTCTCTGCATATGGGCCAAGGACATGATGGGCACCAAACTGCCGATGTGAAGACTCGATGCGGTCGGATCAAATCCAATGTAACAGGTCACCTTCTCCTTATCAAAGTAGTCATACAGCTCCTGGTCATGGGTCATTTGCTCGATGAATCCGCGCTCTTTGAAAATATCCACCACGTTTGTCATACTAGTCTACCCCATAAAATGATTAAAAATCCCTAATTGTTAATTGTAGAATCCCAATCTGGGTAAAACAAAAAGTGATCTAAAGTGTGAAGTGAACTAAAGTGATCTAAAGTTAATGAGTCGCTACGCTCCATCTTTTAAATTAAAATCGATCCGCCGAAGGCGGACCACAACTTTAGTCACTTTAGTTCACTTTAGGCATTTTAGGCACTGTTTTATTTGTTCGCATACTGAACCGCCCTGGTTTCACGAATTACGGTGACTTTAATTTGACCCGGAAAGGTTAATGAATCCTCGATCCTTTTGGCGATATCCCTGCTTAGCCAAATTGCTTCCTCGTCAGAAATTGCGGCACTTTCCACCATAACCCGCAATTCTCGACCAGCCTGAATAGCATACGTGTTTTCAACGCCTTTAAACGCATTGGCTATATTTTCTAAATCTTCAATTCGCTTTATATAATTTTCAAGTAGCTCCTTGCGTGCCCCCGGCCTGGCTCCGGAAAGCCCGTCGGCGGCTTGAACCAGCAAAGCATAAACAGAATTGGGTGGAACATCCTCATGATGGGCAGCAACGGCATGAACGACTTTGTGCGATTCACCGAATTTCTTCGCAAGCCGCGATCCAATCACCGCATGGGGTCCTTCAACTTCATGGTCAACGGCTTTACCAATATCGTGCAATAGTCCCATGCGTCGCGCCATTTTGACATTGAGACCTAACTCTGCGGCCATAACCCCAGATAAGAAACCCACCTCCACCGAATGCTGTAATACATTTTGAGCATAGCTGGTGCGAAACTTTAATCGTCCAAGATATTTAATGAGCTCATTGTGAATACCATGCACCCCTAAATCAAAGCCCGCCTGTTCACCGGCCTCCTTGATGGCCAGATCAACTTCTTGACCTACTTTTTTGACAACATCTTCGATCCGTGCCGGATGGATGCGGCCATCTGAAATCAACCGCATCAAAGATATTCGTGCAACTTCTCTTCGAACCGGATTAAATCCTGATAAAATTACCGCTTCCGGAGTATCATCGATAATAAGATCAATGCCGGTGGCAGCCTCTAGCGCACGAATATTGCGCCCTTCCCGCCCAATGATGCGTCCCTTCATCTCATCGTTGGGGAGCTGAACCACCGATACGGTGCGTTCAGCCACAAAATCGCCCGCATATCTCTGCATGGCCGTGGCCAATATTTTCTTTGCCTTTTTGTCAGCCTGTTCTTTGGCTTCGTTTTCAATTTTTTTAATGAGCTTGGCACCTTCATAACGCGCTTCATTTTCCATGGCTCGAATTAACAGCTCTTTGGCCT
>JASFPE010000597.1:0-3440 GCA_050116155.1 Desulfobacterales bacterium | reverse complement strand
AAAATTGGGTATGGTGACCGTGCCTGCGGAATTCGACAAGGATATCAAAAACCAAAAAGCCAGTCAGTGATGATGGAAATGAATCGTGCCTATGCGCACAATCGTGCCTATACGCACCGTTATCAGGGGACAAGCAGCGAATCACGAAGCGTTGCCTTATCATTTGGCGTATCCCTGTGCGCCCATCTGATTGTCATCGGCGCCTTGATATTTGTGCCCGAACCAAGACCGCGACCGCGATTTTCGTCCGGCGTCGTCAATGTGAGTCTTGTCAGCTTGCCAGCCAAAGCCCCCGGACCAAAAGCTGCAGGACGACCCGTGGCCAAACCCAAGCAGGAGGTTAAAAAGCCGCCAAAAGCAAAGATATCTGAGATAACGCCGCCGACCAAAAAGCCTGTTGCCGTACCAAAGAAACCGGAAGCTGCAATTTCTCTGGCGCCCAAGCCAAAGAAAAAATCATCGCTGAAGAAAAAGACGATTGATCGTTCCAAGGTGATTGACAGTGCGATTAAACAGGTTCAGAAAAAAGTTGACGAATCTGATGCTTCATCGGTAAAAGAAGCCCTGAATCGTTTGAAGAAAAAAGTTGAAGAAACCGAAACCGCCGGTCCGCAATCCTATGAAACCAGCAGCACCACTAGAGGCGGTTCGGCAATCACCGGGACCGGCGAGGGAATTGGAGCGGGCAGCGGTTCTCAAACAATTGAGGCCATCAGAATCTACCAGGCCGAAATTCAATATCAGATTCAAAAAAACTGGGCCTTCTCCCAGCAGCTGGCGGGTGACAGTTCCACGCTGGAGGCTGTTTTGGCAATTAAAATAATGCGTGATGGCGAAATCGACGAAATCTGGTTTGATAAAAAGTCCGGCAATTCATATCTTGATGAATCTGCCTATAAAGCGATAGTGAAGTCCAATCCGCTTCCGGCCTTGCCCAGGGATTATATCGGATCTTTTTATAAAATAGGGCTTATATTTGGGCCGAAAGGGTTGAAATAACAAGGAAACGGCAATGAAATCATGGCGATGGTGTGGCATCTATGTGAGTCTACTGATCTTCGGATTAATTGGATCTCAGACTTGCTGGGCGGAAGAATATGAATATATTGATATCAGCAAACCGTTTTTAAGAAAAATACCTTTAGCGGTTCCAATGTTTAAAAATATATCCGGGAACTCCAAAGAAACACAGCTGTCCAGGCTGGCGGCCGATTTTCTGGCCGAAATGCTTGAATTTACAGGATATTTTAAACTATTGGATCGAGATGCATTTCTTTATGATCCCCAGCAGGATGGTGTTATCACGCCGAATATTAATTTCCAGAACTGGACCGTCATCGGTGCTGAACTTTTGACTACGGGGCGTTATGAATTAAAAGATGGTCGCATTGGACTTGAACTTCGATTGTTTGATACCTTTAAAGGACGCAGAATACTCGGCAAAAGATATTCCGGAAAAATAGAGGATCAGCGCAGCATTATTCTTCGATTTTGCAGCGACGTCATTCATTATCTTACCGGAAATAAAGGGATTTTTGACAGTAAAATCGCTTTTGTGTCTACGGGCTCAGGAAAAAAGGAAATATATGCGTGTGCTTTTGATGGCCATAATCCTCGGCGATTAACTTATAACAATGCAATTTCTTTATTTCCCGCATGGTCTTCGGATGGCAAGTGGCTGGCCTATACTTCATATAAAAAAGAAAAGCCGGATTTATACATCCGAAATTTAATCGACGACCGTGAAAACTCTATCGCGCGGCAGGGTATTAATATTACTCCGGACTGGGTTCCCGGTAAATTTGAGCTGGCTGCAACGTTGTCTTTCTCCGGTGATCCTGAAATTTATCTGTTGACTGGAGAGGGGAAAATTATTAAAAGACTGACCAGAAAATCGGGAAGCGATGTTTCTCCATCCTGGTCGCCGGATGGAAAGAAGTTTGCTTTTGTATCGAATCGTTCAGGAACCCCCCAAATTTATACTAAAGCAATAACTACCGGGGAGATCAGAAGATTGACATTTGAGGGTCGATACAACACCCAGCCCAGCTGGTCCCCTCGCGGGGATAAAATCGCATATTCATCGCAGGTGGATGGCTGGCATCATATTTTTGTAATCGGTCTTGACGGCGAAGACCCGGTTCAGTTAACCTATGGTTCCGGGGATAACGAAGCACCTTCCTGGTCGCCGGACGGAAGTTTAATTGCTTTCAGTTCAACCCGTGAAGGACCGTCAAGAATATATGTTATGACTGCTTTTGGTACCGATCAGCGGCGTTTACTTGTGCTGACCGGCCAACAGACAAATCCCAAATGGTCAAGGAGTCATACAAATAACTAAAGTATGTTCGAATCTGAAAGGAGGACACAATGAAAAAGAAGCTATGGATCACTCTGGCACTGTTATTTGTGATTCCAGCGTTTATGTTCGCCGTTGGATGCCAGAAGAAGGTTGCTACGGTGGTGAAAGAGCCTGTGGCAAAGAAAGAAGAACCCGCAAAAGCTGAACCGAAAAAAGAAGAGCCTGCACCTGCACCTGCACCGGCACCAACCAAATTGGATACGATGGTGATGCAGGAAGACATTTATTTCGACTTCGACAAATCAAATCTCAAACCGGCAGCTCAGGAAAATCTGCTGCGCAAAGCGGAATGGTTGCGCGACAATCCTACTGTGACGGTGACCATCGAGGGCCACTGTGATGAAAGGGGTACCAATGAATACAACCTGGCGCTTGGAGACAGACGCTCTGAAAGTGCCAAGTCGTTTTTGGTGAATCTTGGAATCTCTGCATCGCGGTTAACGACCATCAGTTATGGTGAAGAACGCCCGGTATGTACCCAATCCAATGAGGAGTGTTGGGCAAAAAACAGGCGGGCGGCCTTCGTCATCAACTAATGACATAGTATGTTATGGGGATGCAAGCTAACCCCAATGGAATAAATTGTTTGTCATTGTTTTCGATTTGGATTGCAGAAAATAAGCAGCAGGCGTATGTACTCTTTTCGCCTGCTGCTTATTCTGTCATGGTCCGCATCTTTTAAGCGGGCTTTTTTTTTGGCAGGATTTATATTTTTTCAACGTTAAACGTTAAAAAACCACAGGTTATAGGCCATGGAGAAAATTATTCTTATCATATCTATTATGTGTCTTTTGATTTTGACGGGATGCGCAACACAAGGGGATGTGTCTGCAGTTGATAATCGCTTAACCGAAATGGAACTTCGTGATGCCGAAGCGCGAAAAAACAGAGAGCAATTGGAAACTGAGATGGAGAAGTATAGCCAAAATAGAGAATTGAAAGACCAGGAGCTGCGCAGACAATCGGCCAGTTTGCATGCTCTTATCGAAGAGCTTCGAGAAGAGATGCGCATTCTCAACGGAAGGCTTGAGGAAATCGAATATTCATTAAACCAGCAAAAAAAGGCGAGCGATGGTTT
>JASFPE010000596.1:0-3453 GCA_050116155.1 Desulfobacterales bacterium | reverse complement strand
GGCATCTCCTTAATATGATTTAAGGTTACGGCTAATTCCGCTAACCCAATCATGGTCTTGCGCACGAACCATTCCCGCTGCAGCCTCAGCAGCAATGGCCCCCATTGACTGCCTGGACAGCATGGGCTATCGCCACAGCAAAACCGCTATCTATCTTATATTACTTAATTTTTTATAATTAGCCAGGAAAAGCAAGCCAAAGGTAACCAAATCCCCCCCACAAATAGGATGACCTTTTTATAATTTAAGCGTGACGACAAGTCAACTCCTATTAATCATATTATTCTAGTAGGGTTTTTCAAATTCACCTGATGGTTAATGGGGAAATCGTTAGGATTTATCATTAAAATCTTAAGAGTGAAGGGATTTATAAGATTTTATGATCTATTGGCTGGCAAACTAAATAATCGAGCATTTTATTTCTCGTCATCACCGTCCACTAAATCATCATCGGCGATTTTTAGTGACGAATCAATTTTATTAATTTCTGTTTTGTCCTCGAAGTCTTGTTCATAGTTATCTTCAAGCAACTCCTCCAGGTCGCCGGATTCCTCTTCAAGTTCATTATCAGCTTCTTCGTTTTCACGCGCCAAGGTTAATAATTCAATATCATCAAAAAAAAGATCTACCGAATCTTGATCCCTGGTCCCATAAAGGGCAATCACTGCATCGGCGATTTTATCAGTGTACATATTTGGTGGATACAGATTATCGGTTCTGAGGATGGAAATTAATGAATCCTTGCTGCTTTTGATGGCAGATCTGATCACCTTGGCTTCATATGTTTCTTCACAAAGAAATGACATAACTTCTTTGTCCAGTTCTGCATACTCTTTGATCACGAGCTGTTGATTGTCCTTGTCTTTTAGAATCGTATATTTTTGTTTCATGGTTAATCCCCCTATCAAAAAACCTACTTAATTTATAATCCTTTCGAAATGACATATAATTTAAGACGTCTCAATGCTTTTTAGAAATAAGGGAATATATTAGGTGATCAGAAAATGTCAATTGAAAAAAATTGTCTGAAAAAATATAGCGGACAATTATAATGATCTTCAGCGATCGTTCATCTGGCGACTGTGCGATGATGAAATCGGTTGTCTCCATTGACCAGGCCCGATTTCCTTGGTATTCTATAAGCGATTAATTTATTGACCTGTATTTCTTGAAATGTTAATGAAATAAATTCTTTACGGAGGGATGGCTGAGTGGTCGAAAGCGGCGGTCTTGAAAACCGTTGAGGGTAACACCTCCGTGGGTTCGAATCCTACTCCCTCCGCCAATAAAATTGCTCTGCAATTTTATATAAAAAAATTTTTTCAAAGTTTTTTTGGAGAGATGGCCGAGCTGGCTGAAGGCGCTCGCCTGCTAAGCGAGTAAGGGGGGAAACTTCCTTCGAGGGTTCGAATCCCTCTCTCTCCGCCAGAAATCTGTCAAAGCCACATTGATTGCGTTTCATGTTCAATGTGGCTTTTTCATTTTGCTTGACACGCAACTGCCAAATTATTATTTTGGGACTGATAAAATTTTGATTTTCTTTTCAAATTCGGTAAGTTAGCAAAGGCGGCAAATACATCCATGAAATACATGCCATGAATTATTTCAAAAAAAACAGTTTGGTGGGCTATTTTCTGGCCTGCCTGATGGGTCTGTTACTCATCATCGCCACCCACGCCATCTCGCGCGAGGTGGCAAAATCCAGACTTGCACAGGCCAGAGAAAATCTGCTCATCAGCCAGGCCACCGAAAAACGTATCGCCACCCAATTAGAGCAGGTCAAAAAATCCGGCAATGCCTCACCGGAAGTCATCAAGGATTATGAAATCTACCTAGCGCGTGTTCAGGCGATGGTGGCGGAAAACCAAAAAATTGTGAATGACATGGAAGCCGCCTATTCTCGCTACGCAGCCGCTAAAAATCAGTCCACACCCACATCTGAGGGTGAAACCGATAAATTACCGGATGAACCTATTCCGGAGGAACAGAGCGTTGACGAGCTGGCCGCGCTGGATCGTGAACTGGATGAATCCCTTTCCGAATTTGACGAATTGTTGCTGAAGGAATTGGATTTGATCCGTGCCAAATCTGCAGAAAAAATGCGAGATCTTGCCGAAGAAGCAGCCGAAGCAGCCAAACGGCTACGAGAAAAAGGCATAGATATCGAAAGATCTTCCTCTTCGGAATCCTCAGAAGAATCCGAGCAAAAAGAAGCGGCTGAAAAAGAAGGGACCCGTGCGGACCCGGCTGAATCCGGTACCGAAAAACAAAAGGATACCGAGAAAGACAACGGCGGAAAAGAGGAAGCCGCTGGCAAGATCTCAGAAGAAGCAGGACAAGGTTCAACCGGTGAACGCAAAAGCTATGGCGGCGGTGAGGATGACGACATTGTCGCCCGACAGCTTCGAGAGGCTGCCGAAAACGAAACCGATCCGGAGTTGAAAGAAAAATTGTGGAAAGAATATGAAGCATACAAAAAAAACACCAGCCGGTAAGGGGTTCACATGAAATTTGTTGTGCGTTGTTTGTCTATCAATTTGACCTGCCTGATGATGCTTGCCGGATGTGCCACCTATGACGCGCAAAAGGTGGGCCCCGCCCCCATTTTACAAGCGCAAGCGGAAATTCCCGAAGAGCAATTACTGGATGTCGGCATTCTCGTTTTCGAAAGCCAAGAATTAACAGAGAAACAGGCCAAAAAAGAGGGTACCAATCCAGATATCCGAAAAGCTGAAAGTCACTATATCCCTTATCACCTTAAGAACACACTTCAGCAAAGCAGCCATTGGGGCGCTGTCCGAGTCGTGCCGTCGGAGACCCATAGTGTGGATTTGATGGTAAACGGTGAAATTATTGAATCAAATGGTGAACACCTGGTCTTGAAGATAGAGGTCACCGATGCAACCGGAAAGCTTTGGTTAAGCAAAACCTACGAAGAAGAAGCCAGTGAATCTATTTATTCTGACAACCGACCCAGTGAAAAAGATGCCTTCCAGGGCATGTATAATACCATTGCCAATGACATCGCGGCATTAAAATTGAATCTCAGCGCAAATGAGATCCAGAAGATTCGAACGACCTCTAAATTACGGTTTGCAAATGATTTCGCTCCCGATGCATTCGGTAATTATTTAAAAAAAGATCAGAACGGAATTCTGCAGCTCAACCGCTTGCCGGCAGATAATGATCCCATGATGGAACGTTTGCTCAAAATCAGAGAGCGTGAATACATGTATGTGGATACCCTCAATGAATACTATCAAATCTTCTACAATGAGATGTGGGCGTCCTACGAAAACTGGCGCAAGCTTAACCTGGCGGAACAAAAAGCCATAAGAAAAATCAAACGCGATGCCATGATTCGGCAAATCGTCGGCGCATTGTTGCTGGCCGGAGCCGTTGCGCTGGAGGCCGGAGAGGTAGGCAATACCGGTGCCTTGCAGCTCGGCATGG
>JASFPE010000595.1:0-3454 GCA_050116155.1 Desulfobacterales bacterium | reverse complement strand
AAACATGGAGCAACCAAACGAAATTATTTTGGAAAAATTCGGCGATGTGACCCTTTTTGAGATCCACGGTGATGTGACGATTCTTTCCGAGACTTTTCTGAATGAAGCCTATGAACGCGCAAACAATGAGGGTGCAAGCAAGATTCTGCTGGAATTCGAGGAGGGTGTTTACATCAATAGCGGCGGTATCTCTGTACTCATTCAGTTGCTTGCCAAAACGAAAAAGAATAACCAACAGATCGGGATAACAGGCCTTTCAGAACACTTTCAGAAAATCTTTAATATGGTGGGCATCACAAAATTTGCAAAACTTTACGATGCCAGGCAGACAGCCCTGGAGAGCATGTCCAAAGAATCATAAAGCTTCGGCTTTACCCTACCGATGAGGACTGGACCATTATAAGCAACTAAACCTTCAAACCTGGATTGCGAATCATTTGATGCTGCCGCTGTGAGAATATGAAAAGCGATGTCTTTGATCTATCGAGCAAATCTTTGAATCCGCAATTTGGAAAAGGCCGGCACGCAGGATGTGCGAAACAGAAAAAATGATCAGAAGGCTGGACGAGCGAACCATCGAGGTCAGCTTACCCAACAGGATGGGTTACGAACGCATTGCCATGGATTGTTCGGCTTCCTTTGCGAAGATCGTCGGTTTTGCTTCGGAACGTATCGAAGATTTAAAAACGGCTGTGGCCGAGGCCTGCATCAACGCTATTGAGCACGGCAATAAGGGAAGGCCTGATACCAGAGTCCTGGTCACCATGAATTTTAACGACGACATCTTTAGCGTGTGCGTGGAAGATGAGGGAGATGGCATATCGGAGCTTCCCAAAGAAAAGGCCATAATGCAGAAAGTTGAAAAACTGGAGCCCCCAAAAGGACTGGGCACATACTTGATAAAACAGCTTGTCGATCATGTGGAATTCAATGCCATGACCAAGGGAGGTCATGCCGTGAGAATGGCGATCAAACTGACAAATTAGCCCCCTTCCCTTCGCAGTGGAGAGTCAATGGAAGGCATTGGCCCCGAAAGAGATTTGAGGCCATAGACTAAAATTATCATGACACAACAAAATGAAATCGGGCTGGAAAGGGTCGACGACGTTACCCTCTTTGATATCAAAGGTGATGTCACGGCCTTGTCTGAGCCTTTTCTCAATGACGCTTACCAGAAAGCAAGCGATCAGGGTGCAAGCAAAATACTCCTGAAATTTGAAAAAGACGCATACATCAACAGCGGGGGCATTGCGGTGCTCATCCAGATTCTGGCCGAAACAAACAGAAAGCAGCAGGACACCGGCATAATTGGTCTGTCTGATCACTTTAAAAAAATCTTCAGTATGGTGGGAATCACCAAATTTGCCAAAATATATAATAGCGTCGAGGAGGCGCTGGCGCAGATGTCCGAGGGATCTTAGATGGATCGGATCTTTTTCCTTTTGCGGAGCAAAAAATATTAAAGATCATTTCTGATAGCGGATAGCGGATACTTCATCAATGATTTTGAGCATCTAGGACTCAATAAATCTTTCCCTCGGTCTTCCTTCCTATAACACTGACAGCATAGAATAAGGGGGTTTCTATGCAGTTATCTTCGTGCTATCTTTTTCAGGGACTATCGGAGGCCCAGTTAAATCAAATTATCTCTATTGGCAGGGAAACAAAGATCTTAAAGGGTCACTGGCTCTACCGCGAAAATGAAGCGGCCGAGCATATGTTTATCCTCAAAGACGGGGCCGTCGAGTTGATCACCATAGTGGATGACGTCGTTGAATTGCCCATCGCCATCAAAAGAGAGCCCGGCATCTGTTTCGGGACCGCCGCGCTGGTTCCCCCGCACGTATACAGCCTATCGGCACGGGGTATGGAAGGCGGCTCCTTACTTTCAATCAATAAAGCTGATTTGCAGAATCTTATCCAACAAGATCCCGAATTTGGCCGCATCATCCTGACCAACCTCGCTCGACACTTTCTCGATCGGCTTAAAGAAACCCGCAAAGAATTGGAAATTCATTTTAAGACCCTTTTTAAGTCCACGCATCAATGAAAATATGAGCAATCAGCAAAAAATAGAAAGACTCGAAACATCTCTCAAAGAAGCCGAGCATGTGCAGGCTGAGCTGGACCGACGGGTATTTCATCTGAAAACCCTCTATGATGTCAGCAAAGATATTTACGCCAGTGTTGATACTGAAAGCATTCTCAGAAACTTTCTGCTGATGACGACGGGCAATTTCGGTGTCGTGGAAGGTTTTGTATCGCTAATGGATAGACCATCCCATGCCATAAGCCACTTTGTCTCAATCGGCATGCAGGACGGCGATGTCTCCGATGTGAAAGACTGCCTCCACCAGGCTCTGGTGCAAGATGGCCCCAAAGGCTGGCCCGAATGTATCTTAGGCATCGAACAAAGTGGCTTTTTGTCAGGCCGCATCGGGTTTTCGCTACCTTTTTCAGTTGATTCAGATTGTGCGGGTATTCTGGGTTTAGGCGCCAAGCTGGTAAAAGAACCATACACCGAACAGGACAGAGAGCTGCTGGACACACTGATAAACAACCTGGTCGTTGCTTTAAAAAACGCACGATCCTTCGAAGAAATCAAAGATCTGAACGAGGAGTTACAGGCCAAAAACATTCAGCTCGAGAAAACCCTCGATGATCTTAAAAAGGCTCTCAGAAAAGTCGAGATTTTAGAAGACGTCAAATCGAATCTGAGCAAGTTTGTGCCCAACACCGTAACCCGGCTGATCGAGAAATCCCCCAACGGTGTCATCCCCGAGAGCCGGGAACAGGATGTTTCGGTTTTGTTTGTGGATATTGAAGGCTACACCAAAATGTGTGAGCAGCTGGACCGGGCAGATGTCAATGAGGTCATTGAAAAATGTTTTTCGGTGTTTATGGATGCCATTTTTGCCAACAACGGCGATGTTAACGAGACCGCCGGCGACGGCCTGATGGTGGTTTTCCTGAACTCAGAAAAGACCATCAATGCGCAGGAGGCCGTCAGCACGGCGCTGAAAATCAGGGAAGAAGCGGCGCGCATCAAAAATGAATTCAAAGGGCTTTCCGAACCCTTGACCATCAATATGGGGATCAACTCCGGGCCGGCCCTGGTCGGTGCCGCCAAATTTGAGAGCATTACGGGATCGCGCTGGACTTACACCGCCCGTGGCCTGGTGACCAATGTGGCGGCCAGAATTGGCGCTCAGGCCACAAATGGTAAAGTATTTCTTTCGAAAGCCACCGCCGATCGCGTCAAAGATCAATTCTCTCTGAGCCCGCTGGGAAAGTTCAGTTTGAAAAATGTATCCGAGGAGATAGAAATCTTCGAAGTATAATTTTCGGACAAAAGCGTGTCGTGTGTTTTTGTTTCTGTGAGAGGAGAGCATATTTGATTTTGTATATGGAGAGTTCCCACAATGAGCCCCAAAACGGGATACGAAAAACCTCG
>JASFPE010000594.1:0-3456 GCA_050116155.1 Desulfobacterales bacterium | reverse complement strand
TCTGATTGACCAAGTTTGTCCAAAAAAGATCTCCTTTTTCTTAACCCATTATAGCGCTAAAGCTTCACTGCGTGCCCATCATTCCAGTATTCCATCATTCCATGGCATTCTTTTGCGGCATAACCAGTTTGCCCTGATATGGCGCTTAGAACCAGGTTTCCTATGTTGGGAAAAAACTAGTGTATAGCAAAAAAGTGTCGGGAAATACAACTTCAGTGGTGAAAAAAACAACAGAATTGTATCAATTTGAGATTATTGCATTTAATTATTATGATAATAAATTTCGATGAACCTGAATCAATAGAGTGTAGAGAATTGCGACAAACCAAACTTTGGTTGCGTAAAGCGTTTGGGATATTTTGATATAAAAAACATAATATAATATCAGTTGGTTATAATTAATAATATATCGAAAGACACAAATGGCACATCCCTTGCTCTGATAGCAAGTAACAATCAACATGAACAAGGTTCATTTTACATTTGAACAAAAGGAGATAGAGAGATGGCTGAAAAGAAAAAAGCAGAAAGCAGGAGCCGGGTTGGTTTCGGGTCTACCTATCGTAAAGGCAATGGTCAGGATCTGGGTAACGGAAAGGAGATCGGAACGGTAATGGGAGGACAGGTCTGGATGGTAAAACCTGACAAAAAGGCCAAAGCTGCCAATCCCTGCCTTTGGATGCAAGCCGGTGTTGTGAAATTCAAAAATTGCGACAATTACTATGACTGCACCACTTGTAAATATGATAATGCCATGGCTCAAAAAGCAGCCAAGGGCAAGCAACTCACCTGGCAGGCAGCGATGCGACTGAGACCGGACATGGATCGGGTCTGTCGTCACAGTCTTACCCAGCGGATCGATACCCGGATTTGCGCATATGACTATGAGTGTCGCAAATGTGACTTTGACCAATATTTTGAAGATATATGGACAACTAAAACCCAGAGCCTGCCCTTTGAGATTCAGCAGGTTAAGGGATTTGATGTCCCGATGGGCTACTATTTTCATAACGGACATGCCTGGGCCCGCATAGAAAGTGGCGGCAATATTCGCGTCGGATTGGATGATTTTTCACTAAAGTTACTCGGCAAAGCAGATGCCTTCGATCTGCCTTTAATGGGAAAAGAGTTGGATCAGGGTAAAGCCGGTTGGGGACTGAAGCGCAAAGAGAATAATGCCGATGTACTTTCGCCCATCGACGGTGTGATCGTGGAGGTAAATTCAAAAGTAAGGGAAAATCCTGAAATGGCCAATCGCCAGCCATACAGTGATGGATGGTTGTTTATGGTTCGTACGCCAGACGTCAAGGGAACCATGAATAAGCTGATGACCGATCAAAATTCCCTGACCTGGATCAATGAAGAAGTCAGCCACCTGGAGAACATGATTGAAGCGGTCGCCGGTCCCCTGGCCGCCGATGGCGGGCATCTGGCCGATGACATTTACGGCAACCTTCCCGCTCTGGGTTGGGATAACCTAACCAAAAAGTTTCTTAAAACATAAAAGCGGTTGAGCCCGTTGGCCCGTCACCCGTTAACCCGTTGGTCAATGACTTTGCAGCCGGAAAACCCCGCCGATGGCGGGGCAGACCGGCAAACCGTGAGAAGATGTTTTTCAAGTATGGGGTACAGAAATGGTATCAAACCAATTAAAAGAAAAGACCCAAAAGAATGATAATCCGTGTATTTGGATGCAAGCCGGTGTTGTTCGGCGAAAAGACTGCCGAACCGATTTTGATTGCACAGCCTGTCGCTTCGACTCCGTTATGCGGCGTGTGGCTGCCGATAATCAACGAATCCGGGAAGAAGGTCGCACGCCCAAGGGCAAGCGCGGAAACATTATATTTTGGTATGAAAAATTGAAAAACCTACCGTCTTCGAAGCGACCGTGTATTCATTATATGAAAAGGCGTATTGATTTTCGGCCTTGCAATCAAGATTATCAATGCGGGAATTGTGAATTTGATCAATATTTCAGTGATCAATACAGCGTACATGCTGTGGTTCGGCCCATTAATGTCATTGATATCAAGGGATTTAAAATTCCGCATGGGTATTATCTGCATCGGGGGCATACGTGGGTGAAAATCGAAGAGAATGATACGGTAAGAGTTGGACTCGATGATTTTGCATTGCGCCTGCTGGGTCCTCTGGATCGCATAGAAGCCCCATTGCTGGGAAAAGAAGTTCGCCGGAATCGCGCCGATATTTCCCTGTCACGCGGTACAAACGTGGCTGAAATCCTGTCGCCCGTCTGCGGTGTGGTCACGGCAAGTAACTCTGAGTTAAGAGACCGGGGAAATCTGGCCAACCAGGATCCATATACGGATGGCTGGGTAATGTGTCTACATTCCACCAATCTTCGTCAGGATCTAAAAGATTTGATGATCGGTGATCAGGCAAGCGATTATCTGGATGACGAAATTGATCGCCTATACCAGGTTATCGAAGAAGAGGCCGGACCGTTGGCTGCTGACGGTGGCTATTTAGGTGATGATATTTACGGCAATCTGGCACCCAAGATCTGGAAAAAGCTGACCCGGCAATTTCTCCATACGTAAGCCTTAGCCCTGCTTTAAGCAATCCGTTTCTCTGTTTCAGGATTCAGTTACCAAAGGAATGGATTCTATTTTAATTGAAAAATTTTATGACAGGATTTACAGGATTAATAAGATTATATTTTTACATTTCCAGTTTCCTGAAGAAACTGGAAATATTCAATCCGCTTTAATATTGTTTGTCAATTGACCATAATCAGATTGCGGACTGCGATGATTTGGTTGAAAATGGGGAACGTAATGGGGCGGACGTCATCGAGGCGAGTGTAGTATACAGCAGCCCGTGGCTAGGCCATGTCTTTTTTGAGCGCGTCTTCTAACAGTATGGTACAGTAACGGCAGAGTTCATCAGTTTTACGGTCGACATCGCCTTCGTTACGGCAATAATGCATCAAACAACCCGGATCCTTACAGTGGCGCAACGTGAAGGTGTGCCCCAGTTCATGCACAGCCTCCTTTACGATGCGACTGAGATACGGCTCGCGCAAATTTAAATGGGATTGTCCCTCATTGAGCCTGTGGGTTGATATGATGCAGGCTTTTCCGCCGATCTGTGCTTCACCGTAAACATGGGTTAAGATCGGTATGAACAGATCAACATGACATAATGCAAGTATTTTAACCGCGGAAGGAGGTGATTTGGCGGCCAGTTTTTCCAAAATCGGTGTGGAATGGTACTGTCTTCGGTTGGCATCCAGGGCAAATGACAGATCGTTGAGCAGCGGGAGAATCTCACTGGAAAACCCGAATATGTGCTCGATTCGGCGAATGATGATTTCGATTAGCTCCAGGTCGAAACTGCCGATAGGAACGATGGCAATGCTATGTTGAGGCTGGGATGTCAAATTGTCTTCTGGTTAGCGTTCATAGGTTTACCCGCCTTTGGCGGCGCCGAAGG
>JASFPE010000593.1:0-3462 GCA_050116155.1 Desulfobacterales bacterium | reverse complement strand
ACAATAAAGAAGATCAGCGATCTGCTGTAATAATTCCACCGCAGGTTGTAGATAAGATACTTAAAAGAAAGTGATCTAATTCGCCACAAAAATGGCGGATAAAAGTGTGAAGTGAACTAAAGTGATCCCGCCATGGCGGGATTAAGGAATTCTGTTGTTTCTTTAAAGACCGGGCGAAGCGAGACCATAACTTTAGGCATTTTTATCCGCCTCTGGCGGATTAGTTCACTTTAGAAACTTTCCTTAAAATGGAGGTGCCATGTCGAATTTAATCTGTGAAGGCAAAAAAGGCTCTCGACATCTGCTGATGGGAAATGAAGCCATTGCCCGTGGGGCGCTGGAGGCGGGAGTTTGTGTTGCTGCCGGATACCCGGGGACGCCTTCGTCGGACATCATCGAGGTCTTGGGTGAGGTTTCAAAACAAAGAAAGCTTTATGTGGAGTGGTCTGTAAATGAGAAAGTCGCCATGGAAGTGGCTGCGGCGGCTTCGTTCGCAGGACTCCGGTCCCTTTGTGTCATGAAGCAAAACGGCGTCAATGTTGCCTCGGATTTTCTGCTTCATTTAGCCTATTCAGGCATCCGGGCTGGGATGGTTCTGGTACCCTGCGATGATCCGGGTGCGCATTCCAGCGCCAACGAAGGCGAATCGCGCCACTTTGCCAAAATGGTGGAGATACCGCTGCTGGAGCCCGGAGATTTCCAGGAAGCAAAGGATATGATCAAATGGGCCTTTGAATTATCTGAGGAGCTGGGTACCCTGGTGATGGTGCGCAGCGTCACGCGCCTGTCGCACGCCAGTGGAAACGTGATATTTGATGCGCTTCCTGAACCGACGACAACGGCTCATTTTAAACACAACGGGGCCTTTATCGATCCGTTGGAAGGTCCCATGGTCACCTTGCCGGTCATATGGAGACATTCTCGGATGCAGCAAAAACTTCAACAGGCGGCAGCTAAATTTGAAGAATCTCCGTTTAACATATATTCCGGACCTGAGAATCCCGAGCTTTTAATTATCACCAGCAGTGCGGGTGCGCTTTACAGCAGGGAAGCCGTTGATCTGCTAAAGCTTGGTGATCGGGTTGGGCTTTTGAAATTGGGAACCACCTGGCCGTTGCCTGCCGGGCTTTTGGAAACCTATTTGGGCCGCACAGATCAGATATTGATTGTGGAAGAAGTCATCTCTTTTTTAGAAGATAACGTAAAAATTCTGGCCGCCGAACTTGCCTCAAAGATCGGCATCAAAACATTTTTTGGTAAGAAGGACGGCGCCATCCCGATGGCCGGGGAATTAAATCCGGATCTTGTGGTGACGGCCGTATCAAAGATTCTTGGAATCAACTATGAACCAGTGCCCGAATCCTATGAGAATCGCGCCACAGAATTCGCCGATCGCGGTGCTCCTGGTCGGGATCTTACTTTCTGTCCCGGTTGTCCGCATCGGGCTTCCTTTTGGACCATTCATAATGTGCTCCAGATGGATAAGCGTGAGGGGTTTGTTTGCGGCGATATCGGCTGCTATTCGCTGGCGATGCTACCATGCGGGTTTGAAACGCTGAAAAGCTTGCATGCCATGGGCTCCGGTGCGGGTTTGGCCAGCGGCTTTGGAAAATTGAAGATGTTCGGCATGGATCAGCCGGTGATGGCCGCCGTGGGGGATTCCACTTTTTTCCATGCGGTCCTGCCGGCGCTGATTAACGCCGTGCACCATCAATCCGACATCACCCTGGTGGTCCTGGATAACAGCGGTACCGCCATGACAGGCTTTCAACCGCACCCGGGCCTGCCGGTGGATGTCAAAGGAGATCAAGCACCGGAAATCGATATTGTGTCTGTTTGTGAAGCCATCGGCGCCAGGGTTAAAGTCTGTGATCCATTCGATCTGCAGCATACTCAGCAGACGCTTTTTGAACTGCTTGAAGATAAGGGCGGCGTGAAGGTTCTGGTGCTCAAACAGATATGTGCGCTAAGTCCGGAGAAAAAATCCAAGAAAATGTACGAGGTAGAAATAGATGAAGCGATCTGTCTGGGAGAAAATTGCGGGTGTAACCGGCTGTGTACGCGGGTGTTCAAGTGCCCGGGGCTTATCTGGGACCACCAAAAGGCAGTCTCGACCATTGACGAAGTGATTTGTGCCGGCTGCGGTGTGTGTGCCTCCATCTGTCCCGCAGGGGCCATCAGCAAAAAGGAGGTGGCGTAAACCATGACAAAACCGGAACTATCTTATGATCCCTATAATATAGTGATTACCGGCGTTGGCGGACAGGGCAATGTGCTGGCCTCCAAGGTGCTGGGGAATATGCTTTCAGAAAAAGGACTGCAGATTACCATTGGAGAAACCTTCGGCGCGTCCCAGCGGGGCGGATCGGTAATGAGTCACTTGAGGATATCGGCCGCATCGAGCTGGTCGCCCCAAATTCCGAAAGGACAGGCTCATATGGTCATTGCCCTGGAGCCGATAGAGGCGCTGCGGGTATTAAAAGAATATGGCAGCCCGATCACCAAGATTCTGTGCAATATGCGTCCGATTCATCCTGTTGCTGTTATCTCCGGCGAGCTTTCTTATCCTGCCGCCGATGAGTTGGAAAACTGGGTCAAGGAGCTCACGCAAGATTCATGGTTTGTCAATGCCACCGATGCTGCCATGAAAATGGGAAATCCGATTTATGGAAACATCATGATGATCGGTGCCTTGGCCGGTATCGGTGAACTCCCCCTGGATCGCCAGGATTTTAAGCGGGTCATCTCCAGGAGCATGCCTGCAGATAAAGTGGAAGACAATCTGTGCGCCTATGATATGGGAGTCGACATGATTGGAGCATAAGATATGGTAAAAACTGTTGGATTTATCGGCCTGGGACAGATGGGAAAATGGATGGCCCTCAATTTGGTCAAAAACAATTTTGATCTCACGGTCTATGATATAAATTCCAAAGCGATGGAATTTCTGACCGGGCAAGGCGCAAAGCCGGCCAAGAATCCGGCGCAACTTGCGCAACACGTTGATATGATTGTTCTCAGCCTTCCCAACGCCGATATCGTCTCAGAAGTTGTCTATGGAAACGATGGCATTGTGCGGGGCAAGAAAAGAGAACAGATTCTTCTGGACTGCGGAACATGCGGCTTTCTGTGGACGATGGCGTTCGCAAAAAAATTGGAGAAAGAGGGTATACGATTTGTTGACGCTCCGGTTACGGGTATGGAGCAGCGAGCGAAAGATGCGGCCCTGACAATTATGTTTGGCGGACCCGGCAGTATGCTGAAAGAGATTCGGCCGGTGCTGGAAGCCATGGGGAATAATATTGTTCATATGGGTGATGTGGGCAGCGGCCAGCTGGCCAAAATGATCAACAACATAATTTTTAACAGCAATATAGCAGCCCTGGCGGAAGTTTTGCCCATGGCCGTAAAGCTTGGACTGGATGCGGAAACCATCGCCCGGGTGATTAGCAATGGTTCCGG
>JASFPE010000592.1:0-3478 GCA_050116155.1 Desulfobacterales bacterium | reverse complement strand
GCAAATAATAAGGATTTCCAACGGATTTATGCGGATCACAGTGCTTATCAATCTTCAGTTGCCAGCACCGGTCCGGCGCCCCCACCCATTCCTGGTGCAGGCACCCGCAAGGACACGACACCGCCGGATATTATGATAACTTCTCACAACCTCAGGGGATTGAATGTCGTCGATCGGAAAAATAAAGTTACCGTCAAAGGAACAGCCATCGATGACTCCGGTACGGCGGTGGTTTATGTCAATGATAAAGAAGCGTTTTTAGATGAAGAGGGTAATTTTGTGGCGGAAGTATATTTAAAGGTTGGCACCAATGTACTAACGATTACGGCCATGGATATCCATGAAAACAAAGCCACTCAAACGCTGACGATCAAACGCCAAACATTATCTACCGCGGCAGCAGCACCGGCAACAATCCAAAAAGAAACGTTGACTTTGCCGGGGCTCTATTACGCGCTGATCATCGGAAACAATAATTATAAATACCTTCCAAAATTGAAAACTGCCCAGAAAGATGCCCAGGAAGTCGCGTCGGTTTTGCAAAAACGCTATGGGTTTAAAACAACACTTTTGCTGGACGGCACCCGGAATCAGATTCTGAAGGCTGTCAACAAATCCAGGAAAGACCTGAAACGCGAAGATCATCTTTTAATTTATTATGCCGGCCATGGTGAATTTGACACCGTTGCCGGCAAAGCCTACTGGCTGCCGGTGGATGCCCAGAGCCATGATGACACCAACTGGATAATTGTGGACACGATTACTTCAAATTTGAAACGAATCGCTGCCAGGCATATCCTGGTGGTGGCGGACAGCTGTTATTCGGGAACATTAACCAGAAGAGCCCTCACGCAGCTCGAATCCACTTCAAAAAGAGATCGATATTTGAAAAAGATGCTGAAGAAAAGTTCACGAACCCTGCTGGCCAGCGGCGGAAATGAACCCGTATCCGATACCGGCGGAGCCGGTCATTCTGTTTTCGCAGCGGCTTTTATCGAAGGGCTTAACGAAATTCCCTTGAAACAATTCACGGCAGAGGAGCTATTTTTCGAACATATCAAGGAACGCGTTGCCGGCAACGCCGAACAGGTACCTGAATACAATACCATCAGAAATTCCGGACACGATGGCGGTGACTTTGTTTTTACGCGCGTAACAAAATAGAACCTATCTCAAATATGCATAATTGTTTCCTTCTTTGGCACAATCCAACGAAAGGAGGTCAAAATGGCAGTCAAGGTTATGATTAAAAGGCAGATAAAGGAGGGTAAGACAAAAGAAGTTTTTGCTTTACTCAACAGAATCCGTGCCGATGCGATGAACCAGACGGGATATATTACCGGCGAGACGCTGATGTGTTATAACGACCCTCGCCGGCTGCTGGTCATCTCAACATGGCAGAGCATAGAGAATTGGCTGGCCTGGAAAGATAATAAAGAGCGCAGGGCGAATGAAGCCAGATTAGAGCAGTTCCTGGACTTTCCAACCGAATATGATGAATACATTTTTGGGACCTACCCTTCTAAAAGAAGGATATCGTGAAGACTGTTCGACTCGGCAAGACGGAACTGATGGTCACCGAAGTGGGTCTAGGGGGGATCCCCATTATACCTTTAGCCAAAGCGGAGGCCGTATCCGTGATACAGCACTGCTACGAGCTCGGGATTCGCTTTTTTGATAGCGCCAATAATTATCGGGACAGCGAAGAAAAAATGGGAGCTGCACTTGAGAATCTGAGAAATGATGTGGTTATCGCGACCAAAACGGCAACCCGAAATGCCAAAGAAGCATCAGAACATATCGATCTCGCTCTTCAGCGCCTCAGAACCGACCACATTGATATTTACCAGCTCCACAACATTTCCAACGACGAGACTCTCGAGCAGGTTCTGGCGCCGGGAGGTGCCTACGAGGCGCTTGATAAAGCCCGCAATGACGGTAAAATTCGCTTCATTGGCTTTTCGTCCCACAGTATCCCGATAGCGATGAAAACGTTGAATACGGGGCTTTTTCAAACTTTACAGTTTCCGTTCAATTTTATCGAAAAAGATCCCGCCGATGAGCTCTTTCCCCTGGCACGAAAAATGGATGTCGGCCTTATCGGAATGAAGCCTCTTGGCGGCGGCCTCCTGGAGCGTGCGGATCTGTGTATTGGCTTTCTACAGCAACATCCTTATGTGGTTCCCATCCCCGGTATGTGTGCGAAAAAGGAGGCAGATGAGATTGTCGGGTTTTACCATGCCCCCAAAGCCCTGGCGCAAAACGATCTCGAGGAAATGGACGCCATCCGGTCCGCACTTGGGGATAAATTTTGCCACCGGTGTCAATACTGTATGCCTTGTGAGCAAGGCGTGCAAATTCCTCCCGTATTAATCTTTAAAGGATTTGCAAAACGCTTTTCACCCAAGGTGGCCAGCGAATGGGTGGAAAAGGCCATGCAGAGTGTGGAAGAATGCATCGAATGCGGAGAATGCGAGGAAAAGTGCCCCTATGATCTGGCGATTATCGATCTTCTTAAAGAAAACCTCTCGCTTTACCATGAATATCAGAAAAATTACTAGAAGTGGTTTCAAAGATAAAAGATGGGGGTATGGCTTTTAACTTTGAATGAGAGAGGCTCCGTTTTTCGTTTCTCATATTAAGAGATGGTAGCAGCCTTCAGTCGCAGGTAAAAGTCTGCGTAAAATCCACCAAATTCGTTCCCGTGTCTGTCTTGAAAAACCCATAGCGCTTTCCTTTAAACCACCGGAAAAAATCTCCGGCCCAGATCAGTTTGTCCGTCTGCTGGGTTTCGCCATAAAAGTATACATAGCGGTTGTGTTTGTCAGCCACGTATTTCTTCTGGCCCGAAGCCAGGTTAAACCAGCCCCGAGTTTGCCAGGTTTGCGGTTCATTTTTTTCGGCAAGATAGTACACGATAACATCGATGGCGCGGTGGCACTCATTCTTGATGTAAATCCGGGGGACAGCGTTATCCGATGGCCGGCTGCGATCCAACTCAGTTGTGATCTGGGATAAGATTTCAGCAGCAGTTGCCCTGTCTTTGACCACATAATCCTGTACCGCATTTACCGTGACTTTCGTGGAGGTAGCGGTGACCGGTACCATCGTAATCCGAATATCAAGCTCGGTGGTCGCCGCGGTCACTTCGGTTTCGGAATCCCCGGAATGGACCGCGTGCAGCTGAATGTCCATTTTCTTCAAGGCATCACGGGATGCTGCGGTGACCTGGCTAACAGTTCCCATCAAGGTCTTTTCGGCAACATTGGTGGTAGTGTATCGGTAATATTCTCCTGCCCCGGCAAACGTTCCGGACACCAGCATCTCGGTACAGCCGGCCTGCAGCCACATACAGCAAATCAACCCCAGGCCTGCGAAAATTTGTTTGATCGTTCCCATTTCTGTTTCTTATTGTCTGAAGATTGCATGAATATTCAGGTATTGCCCTGGCCGGGTAATTCTCAGCCTCCACCACATA
>JASFPE010000591.1:0-3484 GCA_050116155.1 Desulfobacterales bacterium | reverse complement strand
GTTGAAGCGATTTATAATCACATGAAAAAGAAAGGCATCAATAAAATCGCTATAATTACTGGAACCACTGGATTTGGAAAAAGCGGTCGGGGTGAACTCATCCGCTTGGCGCCCCAGTATGGCATTACTATTCTGGCGGATGAATCTTATGGACCGAGAGATACCGATATGACTGCCCAATTGACCAAGATAAAAGGGGTGGCACCGCAAGCCATTGTCAACTGGTCCATCGGCCCGACTCAGGTAACCGTACTTCGTAACTATCGGGATCTGGGAATGACCGATATTGTATTCTATCAGAGCCACGGATTTGGAAGCAAAAAGAATATTGAGCTGGCGGCCGGAGCTGCCGAGGGTGTTTATACACCCCTGGGAGCCTGCGCCACTCCGGATGCATTACCGGCAAACCATCCGCAAAAGAAAGTTGCGGTGGAATACAACAAAAGCTACACCGGCAAATACAATGAGTCGGTCAGTACTTTCGGGGGTCATGCATGGGATGCGCTAAACCTGGTGGCTGATGCACTCAAGGCCGTCGGCTGCGACAGGGCTAAAATCCGGGATTACCTGGAGAGCAAAAAAGGTTTCGTCGGTCAGCATGGCGTCTTTAATTTCTCGCCAGCCGACCATAACGGTCTGGTTTGGCAAGACGCCTTTAATATGATTCAGGTGAAAAATGGGGATTGGTCAATGGCAGACTGATAACCTGCAATCATGACCGCGAGCAAAAAAATGAGGGTGATGTCGTCATCACCCTCATTTTGCATTCAACGAGGATAGATGGACAAAATAACGCTTACAAGCCAGCTGGTTCAATATTTGATCACCGGCCTGACCGTTGGCAGTGTATATGCCATGGTGGCCATTGGATTTAATATTATTTACAATGTGACCGAAATCATCAATCTCGCTCAGGGTGAGTTTGTCATGTTGGGCGGGTTGATCATGGTCAGCTTGCACGTTGCCGCCGGACTCCCGCTGATTTTGGCCTTCCCGATAACCATTATCGTGGTTACGCTGATTGGTTTATTGTTAGACCGACTGGCCATCCGTCCTATTCGTCAGCCCTCGGTGCTGACATTAATCATTGCAACCATTGCCGCTTCGATCATCATCAAGGGCACCGCAATGTTCATCTGGGGTAAAGACCCTTTCGATCTACCGGCCTTTTCAGGCCGCACTCCCATAAACTTGCTCGGCGCTGTGATACAACCTCAATATTTTTGGATGGGTGGTTTTTTGGTTATAATCGTCATTTTGTTATCCATCTTTTTTGAAAAAACCATTATCGGCAAAGCCATGAGTGCCTGTGCCGATAATCCGGATGCCGCCAGCCTGGTGGGCATTAATGTCCAACGGATGATCCTGCTGTCTTTTTCACTATCAGCGGCCATCGGAGCGGTGGCCGGCATTACCGTAACCCCGATCTCTTTGATGGAATACGATCGTGGCGCTATGCTGGCGGTTAAAGGATTCGGAGCCGTGGTGCTCGGCGGGCTCGGCAGTTTCCCGGGGGCTATTCTCGGCGGTTTGATTATGGGCACAATTGAATCTTTCGGTGCGGGTCTTGTTCATTCAGGGTACAAGGATGCTTTTGCATTACTGGTACTACTTGCGGTTCTATTTTTTAGGCCCAGTGGATTGCTGGGAAGCGTTGAGATCAGCAAGATCAAAAGGTTTTAACTTATGTTACGGATTCATAAGCTTCCGATCATCATCTTTGCTCTGATTATCATTGTTTTTCCATGGATAGCCGGTAATATTTCTGCCATCGGAAACTATCCGGATCTTATGGTATTTGCCGGGATTTATTGTTTGATCACTATCGGACTCAGCTTGCTGATGGGGTATGCCGGGCAGATATCTTTGGGGCAGGCCGCTTTTTATGGTATCGGAGCCTATGTATCGGCTTTTTTAACAGCCAATTATGGACTGAATCCCTGGATTTGCATGGTGATTGGTATGATTATCGCCGCGCTGGTCGCCGTGCTTGTCGGTGTTCCTTCGCTCAAACTCAGGGGCCATTATCTGGCCATGGCAACGCTGGCCTTTGGGATTATTGTATTTATCGTTTTCAACGAAGAAGTCGAAATTACGGGTGGCCCGGATGGTATGATTGGCATCCCGGGGTTAAGTTTATTTGGATTTAGGTTTAATACCGTAGAGAAATATTATTACCTGGTCTGGGCGTTTGTTTTTGCCGCCTTCATCTTTACCATCAATATCATTCAATCCAGATCCGGTCGCGCCTTGCGAGCGATTCATATCAGTGAAGCCGCCTCGAGTGCCATGGGGGTAGATGTCTCCCGGTTTAAGATAATCGTTTTTGTATATTCTGCTATTCTGGCATCTTTGGCCGGCAGCCTGTACGCGCACTATATGAATTTCGTCAATCCGTCAACGTTCGATCTTTTCTTTTCGATTAAACTTATAATTATGATTGCTCTGGGTGGAATGCATGAGATCTGGGGAGCCATCGTCGGTGCGTTTTTGGTGACCTTTTTGAGCTTTGAGTGGCTCCATTATTTTGAAGAATTTGAGGTCATCGTCTATGGGGTCATTCTTTTGTTGGTCACTATTTTTTTGCCCCATGGACTCGTGGGATTACCGGGGATTGTTAAAAGGTTGGTTCAGGAGATAACTGGTTGATGAACGCAACGCGTGCAGAATATATTCTTGAAGTCGAACAGATCGTAATGGCCTTCGGCGGTTTAATGGCGCTCATCAACCTAGATTTTGAGGTTGAAAAAGGTACGATCAAAGCCATTATCGGTCCCAATGGCGCCGGCAAGACCACATTATTTAATGTTATCACCGGTACCTTTCCGCCCACTGAGGGAACAGTCCGGTTCATGGGCCAATCCATCGAGACCCTTAAAGCCCATGAAATCGCAAAACTCGGCATTTCTCGAACCTTCCAGACCGTTGAATTATTTACGAATATGACCGTTTTGGAGAATGTCATGGTGGGTCGTCATCCCCGAACCCGATCATCATTCATTGCCTCTGGTTTTCGTCTGCCGAGCCTCAGGCGCAAGGAAGAGAAGATCCGCTCGACGGCCATGGAAATTCTTGAATTTATTGGCTTGGCGGATAGAGCTGAGGAATCTGCCGATAGCTTGCCCTTGGGAGACAGAAAGATTTTAGAAATCGGCAGGGCTCTGGCGACCGAACCCGAATTGCTTTGTCTGGATGAACCCGCTGCCGGCCTCAATGAAACCGAAACCCAGGCAGCGGCAAATTTGATTAAAAAAATAAAAGAAAAAGACATCACCATTTTGTTGGTCGAACATGACATGAAGGTGGTGATGGATATTTCTGATGAAATCATGGTGTTGAACTACGGCGAAAAGATTGCCGAAGGCAATCCTAAGGAAATTCAAAATAATCCCAAAGTGATAGAGGCCTATTTAGGCAGCGAAGAAGAACATGCTTAGAATCAATGATCTGAAGGCGTTTTATGACAACATTCCGGCCTTAAAGG
>JASFPE010000590.1:0-3490 GCA_050116155.1 Desulfobacterales bacterium | reverse complement strand
TGCAGCCTATAATGCAGATGCTTTGGAAGTTGATTTAGGAGCCGTCGAGGCGATGGTGCTCTCCCATGGGCATATGGATCATTTTGGCGGCCTGGAGCAGCTTGCCGAGCGTGTTGGTAAAAACGGTATCGAGCTGGTAGCTCATCCAACGGCTTTCAGAACATCACGTTACATAAAAGTCAGCGATGAATTCAAAATTAAACTGCCTTCTCTCAACCGCCAGAAAATTAAAGAAGCAGGCATATCGATAGTTGAGTCCAAAGAGCCTAGAATGTTGCTAGACGATTCTCTTCTATTTTTAGGGGAAATCCCAAAGCAGACGGATTTTGAAAAAGGCTTTCCTAAGATGTACTATGAGGAGGACAAAGAAGAAAAGTGGGATCCCATTGAAGAAGATACGGCAATCGTTATCAATATCAAAGGCAAAGGCCTGGTGGTTTTATCCGGTTGCGCCCATTCCGGTATCATCAACACGGTTGAATATGCGCGGGAGGTGACCGGCGTAGATTTTGTTTTTGTGGTCATGGGTGGCTTTCATTTAACCGGCGCCGATTTCGAACCGATTATAGAGCCAACAACCCAAGCCCTGAAATCTTTGAATCCACAATATGTTGTTCCTACACATTGCACCGGTCGCAAAGCCGTTATGCATATAGAAAGTCAAATGCCGGATAAATTTCTTTTAAATATGTCCGGAACGAAAATGATATTCGCGGCCTGATCCTGCGTCCTAAGATCTCGAGGAATAGATCTCTTGGGTTCAAATCAAAGCAACGAATCTCCAGAAAAAGATCACGCCGCTGTGGGTGGCCCGCCAGCACCGGAAACGATAATTAGTCGAAAAAGCCAATATTACATTATCGCTGCCGCTCTACTGGCCTTGTTTTTAGGGGCTCTGGATGCGCTGGTGATGTCGGCCGCCATGCCGACCATTATCGCCGACCTTGGGGGGTTGCATCTCTACAGCTGGTTGTATTCCGCTTATCTCCTTGCCCGTGCGGTTTCGCTTCCTATATTCGGCAAGCTGGCTGACATTTTCAATTCCAAAAGATTGTTTATCATAACCATCAGCATATTTTTAATGGCTTCGATTTTTGCGGGATTGGCTCAAACCATGACCCAGCTCATTTTGTGGCGTGCATTTCAGGGAATCGGGGCAGGCGGTATCTTCGCCCTGGTATATATTGTATTGGCGGATATTTCTTCACCGGAGAACCGTGCGAAAAACCTGTCGTTGGGCAGTTTTATCTGGGGGCTCGCCAGTGTCTTCGGCCCTACCTTTGGTGGGTTTGTCGTGACCTACTTTTCCTGGCGCTGGATTTTCTTTGTCAATGTGCCATTGAGTATACTCTCCCTGCTGGGAATTGGTTTTTACCTTTTAGAGATCCGTGAAAAAAAGAGGGACGCGGCCATCGACTATTTTGGGGCGCTGACGCTTTCGACAGGAATTTTAGGATTACTCACGATATTTTTGTTAGTCGGGCGGACCTATTCTTGGGATTCACCCCAAATCATCCTGCTTATACTGGTTACGGTTGTATCAAGTATTGCCTTTTACTTTATAGAAAAGCGGGCCCGGGAACCCATCCTCTCGTTGGATTTTTTCGGTACCAGAGGCTTTAGCGCAGGCAATGGTGCTGCGTTTCTGGCCAGTTTTTCGATATTTGCGCTTTTTGCGTACAGTCCGCTGTTTATTCAGGGCGCTTTAGGGAAAACTCCGCTGGAAATGAGCCTTGCGATGCTGTCCCTCAGCCTGGGTTGGTCCGTGGGGGCATTATCCTGCGGACAGCTGGTCAATAGAATCGGGAAAAAGCCCCTGGCGATCCTCGGATCTTTGTGTCTGGTGGTCGGAGGCGGCATCACGCTGACATTTTCTACTGCCACGGCTATGACAACCTGTGTTATCGTTTTGGGTCTTATCGGAATCGGAATGGGATTTGTTTCCATGGCAACTCTTCTTATCGTGCAGGATAGCCTATCTGTTACGGATCTAGGTGTTGCCACCGCCTCACAACAGTTTTCCAGAACTCTGGGAGGCACCATTGGGGTGGGTATTGCCGGAAGTTTTGTGACCGCCGCGATGTCAAAGACCATGAATTCGCTGATTAATGCCGGTCCAAGCGACGGTTCCGCCTCAGTATCAGGTCAAATCTCACAGAACATCGAAAACTTATTCCAGCCGGAAGTACAGGCTCTGCTTTCACCGGATGTTCAAAAGATGCTGCAGGATGCCATAGCACATGGAGTCTCAAGGGTATTCTGGGTAACGCTCTTTGCTTCTGTAGTGTGCCTTTTCTTTAGCATCATACTTCCGGGGCATCGCGATGCAATTCAACCATCTGCTGATCGTCAATAATAAAAAGACGCTGTCGTGAATCAGCCCTGCACTTGGCTAAGATCGAATAGGATTCTTGAATCAATCCAAAATCCGCAATCTAAAATTCAAAATCATCCTGATTCCATTTTCGCTTTCGCCATTTCAATTATTTTGGGAGCAACCTCTCCAGCCTTGGCGTCGATGCGGATATCTGCCGTGCGGTCCAGTTCTGTGGGTCCCATATTGATGATGATCAGCTTTGCTCCCCCTTGTTGAGCGTATTGAGGAATCATCGCGGCAGGATAGACCACCAGGGAGGATCCCAGTACGATGCAGAGGTCGCAGTTGCGGGAGCGTTTTTCCGATTCCATGAGGACACCCCAGGGAAGTTGTTCGCCGAAGAAAACGGCATCCGGCTTCAACATGCCATTGCATTCTCCACATTTGGGTTCGTCAATATCTTCTTTCATCCACTCGACAATCTCTTCCATTGGATAGCGCTTGGTACAACTCAAACATTTGGCATGACTTAAGTCACCATGAAGCTGAAACACCATGTTTTCCGAAACGCCCGCCTTTTGATGTAATCCATCCACATTCTGGGTAACCACCCCGTAGAGTTTGCCCATCTTTTCCAGTTCTGCAATGGCATAATGCGCAGGATTCGGCTGTGCCTGAGTTAAATTAAGCTCGCCGCTGGTCAGAAAATCCCAGTGCATTCTTCGGACCTTGCTGTCGGATAAAAACTTGTCGATGGTAAAATCTTCGGGATCATATTTGCTCCAAATGCCATCCGGGCCTCTGAAATCGGGAATGCCGGATTCAGTGCTGACGCCGGCCCCGGTGAAAATAATAATACGCTCCGCGCTTGAAACCAGTTCGGCTACCTGCTCTATTTGTCGTTCTATGGATTCCATAGCTATTTTTCTCCAAATTGAAATGTTGCACTAAACGCGTCAGCCTTCAATGTGGCATTGTAAATGGCCTCATTCAGTGCGGCTCTGAACGCATATTGCTCCAGTGTGAAAACGCTTTCTGCTGAAATTCCACCCGGCGTGCTTGCTTCAGACAGCAATTCTTGCGGGGCCACCTGTCGCCGATTCCAGATTTCCATAGCTCCCACGATGGTCTGGTAAACAATTTTCGTTGACATCTCACGGTCGATACCCGCCC
>JASFPE010000589.1:0-3501 GCA_050116155.1 Desulfobacterales bacterium | reverse complement strand
CCAGGACAACATATTTTCCTGATATCGTTGTATTGCGGCCTGCGGCGGTCGGAATGATGGCGGGCCTGACCCGGGCTGCAGCGGCCTTGGTTTCGCCGTTGCCGTTGGTATAGTTTGTTTTATTTTTTGCGGTACGTGTGCTAACGGGTTGTTCTCTTGCAGAACCGGCGATTTTTTTTACGCCCAGCAGAGACAATTTGTCTTGCTGGTGTTCGGCAGACAAAAAAGACACCAATTTTTCGTAAGCCATATTGATTTCGTGCATTTTTTCATCTGCACGTTTTTTGATAGGAGAATCGGTTGGGAATCGGTCAGGATGCCAGACTTGAACCAACTCTCTGTAAGCATGTTTCACCTGGCCTATGGATGTTGCATTTTTAAGCTCTAAAATCTCTAAACAACGCTTAAGGTCCATGATAACTTTGCTTTGTAAGTTATTAAGGAAAATTGGGTACAAAAAAACCCATCTCTCAACATGAGAAACGGGGACATGGATCACCTAATCATATTTTCCTCTCTTTTATGGTAAACTTATGAATGCTGGCTCAAAAATAACAAAAGCGTGTTTGAGATGTCAAGAATTTTCAGTTAATCTATACTACATTCCAAGCTTGACAGCAGGCGTTTATCCGCGTACTGAAAATTTTCAAAGGAGCTAAATACCAGATTCTTGATAAACAACAAAATTCTACCCAATGAACCTTTCAACTACAAGACAAAGGTGAAAGCGTGGAAATTTCTAAGCACACAATAAACCAGGTAAGTGATAATTCCCTTTACAATACCCTCGGCATCCGAATTGAGCATGCGGCAGACGGTGAGGCCCGGGCCCGCTTGGAACCATCACCTGAAGTGTGTTGGCCTTTTTCCGGGCAACCCCACGGCGGTATCCTGTTTACATTAATGGACACAACCATGGCCTGGGCGGTATTGTCACAACGTGAATCCGGCCAGAACTGCACCACCATAAATTTAAATATTCACTACACCCAGCCGGCAACAGGAAAATTCTTTAATTGTACCGCCTGGGTGACCCATCAAACCGAGCGTTCCAGTTTTTTGAGCGCCGATATTCACGACGAACAGGGCAGACTGTTGGCTATGGGACAGGCCACTTTCCGAATCATTCGAGCGAAGTTTCTTTAGTTTTCGCCACGTATTATTCCTGCAAAAGATATTTTTAAGCGAATCATATCTTTCTCCATTATCTTGCCACGAGACCGGTGATTGACCTCCATCAATTCATTTAAATTTTTTTGACCGCAAAGACGCTAATTCATATATAAAGCTAGAATTATATATTAATGTTTAATTTTTAATTAATAAAAAAAAATAAATAAAAATAAAAATAATGCTTGAAATCTTTAAAACTTTAATATAATATAATATCTCATGGGCTCCAAAAAAACTTTTTCTACCCGCATCGATGATGATCGGCTCAAAGCGCTGAAACATTTGGCGGTTGATACAGACAAGTCTTTGGGCACGCTTTTGGAAGAGGCGATTGAAGATCTGATTAAAAAGTATAAGAAAAAGAAAAATTGAAAGGAGGAATTACCACCGAAATCACAATCTGTCTTTGTCACAACCCGATATCATTCGGATGAGGCACCGAAAAAAAACTACCATTCCGCACAACCCTAAGGGAGGATATAATAATGCCGGCAGCACGTAATCCTCAATGTCGCCAGGAAAAGAATAAAATTCTGCATTTATCCAAACACAAGGAAAGCGTAACGGTTCAATGCGTTTGTCCCAAATGTGGAATCCATCATAAAATGAAATTACGGTGGACGGGACGAGGTAAACCCAAAAAATTCTGTCAACCCTGCAAAACTTTTGCTATGTCCATCGAAGAAATTGATGCCTGCGGTGTACCATCAGATGTACACAAAGGTATCGAGAAAGCCGTATAATCCGATGTGGTACTGGCATTTGGAGCGCAATACCAGAAAATCTTCTTACTTTCAATAATTGGCGCAATGGCTCCTGAAAACAAACCTTCGCTGGATGATTTAATCGACCAATACCTCAATTATTTGCTTGTCGAAAAAGGCCTATCGAAACACACACTGGATTCTTACAGTCGCGACCTTGCCCGTTATCATCGATTTCTGTGTAAACACGATGTTATGGCGGTTTCCGAATCGGACACAGCGCATATTTTAAAACATCTTATCGCATTAAGGAAATCCGGTTTGAGGGCTAGATCACGCGCCCGGCATCTTGTTGCCTTGCGGGGATTTTATCGATTTTTGGTTCAGGAAGAAGTGATATGTCGTGATCCATCGCGCCTGGTTGAACTGCCGAAAATCAGCCTCAAGTTGCCGGATGTGTTTTCCGTAGATGAAATATTGCGCTTGCTTGACACACCTGACCCGCGAACACATCGCGGCGCCAGAGACGCAGCCATGTTAGAGATTCTGTATGCCGCGGGACTGCGCGTATCGGAATTGGTCAATTTAAAGCTGCGAGATGTAAATTGGGAAGCTGGCTATGTGCGGGTGTTGGGGAAAGGATCTAAAGAACGGGTTGTCCCAATAGGGCTTTTTGCTCAGAAAAAAATTCAACACTACCTAGATCACAACCGCAAAGCACTTTTAAAAAACAAAATCAGTCCGTATTTGTTTGTCGCCCGCGCAGCAAAACCCATGACCCGCCAGGGATTTTGGAAACTTCTCAGGAACTATGCCCAGAAAGCAAGATTGCAAAAAAAAATCACACCGCACAGTCTCAGGCACTCATTTGCCACTCACCTGCTGGAAGGCGGCGCGGATTTAAGAGCCGTGCAAACCATGTTGGGTCACGTAGATATTTCCACCACGCAAATATACACCCATATTGCCCGAGACCACCTCAAAGCGATGCATACTAAATATCATCCTAGGGGATGATGGATACTCACCAAAAAAGTAAAAGGTTGGGCGGTTTAGCCTGTTGGCCCGTTGAGCCGGTTTTACAATGAAGTATTGCGAACATAACACGTAACCGGCGAACGGGAAACGGGCTAACCTATATTGATGCCGTATCTGTCGTTGAATTCATCGATGATCTCCAAAAATTCATGGGGAAGTCTTTGACGTACCTCCGCGATAATCGTGGGTGAAATCTTATCGTAAAAGGCCTGGGCAATTCCACCGGCAATGGATCCCATGGTGTCGGCATCTCCGCCCAGCGATATGGCGTTGCGAATTGCATTCTCAAAGTCGTGTGATTCTAGAAAGGCAATTATCGATTCGGGTACAGAGCCTTGACAGGATACATCAAAAAAATAGGTCGCCCTGATGCGATCCAGGGATCGGTCCAGGTGATAGCCAAAGCGGTCGGTAATTTCTTGTTGAATCTCGGCTTTGTCGGCCCCTTTGCGAGCCAGATATATAGCCAGAGCCGTCGCCCGGGCGCCTTTAATCCCTTCCGGATGATTATGGGTTACGGCAGCACTTTGCTCAGCTTCATTCAGCACCGCTTCCGTGGAATTGAATGCAAATCCCACCGGACTGA
>JASFPE010000588.1:0-3505 GCA_050116155.1 Desulfobacterales bacterium | reverse complement strand
TTATAAAACTATTTGGCAGCCTGTATGTGGGCATGACGGGTGAGCGAAGTATGGTGGTCGCCGAAGCAGATGGATATATCTGGTATCGGTTTGATGGCCTGATTTACGGTTTTTCATCTTCCGGCCGTCTTGACTGGATAAGCGATGAAAATCAAAACAGGCTGGAGTTAATCTACGATGCGCAAACTCGGCTAAACACCGTGATCGATAATTCCAGCGGGCGCATGCTGACTTTTCATTATCATGCCGATCATGGTTTTGTGGAAAAGATTTCGGGCCCTGTTACCGATGCGGTACAAGATGGGAACTGGGTTCGCTTTGGATACGAAAACCAGAATCTAACCTCAGTGACCTACGCGGACGGCTCCGGTTACAGGTACGATTACACCGACCCGGCCGACGCTAACAACCTGACGGAAAAAGAAGACTCAGCAGGCCATCTGATTGCCAGCTGGACGTACGATAGCGACGATCGATGCATTGAACATTTCAGTGCAAGCGGCAAAGGCGTCGCCATTGCATATGTGGATGAAACCCGGGTGGAGGTGACAGACGTCTATGGTGTGTTGCGCAGCTACAGGATTGGAAACGTTTCGGGTCGCAAGCGGGCATTTGCCATGCAGGGCAAAGCCAGCCCTCCCTACGCCGAGCACAATGTCGTGCGCTGGAGCTATGACAATCAGATGAACCTGATCGAGGCGGAGTATGCGAATGGTACGATTTTTCAGTATCAGAATTTTGATTTTAGAGGCAATCCCCGAAGGGTGACCCATGCGGTGGGCACCACCGAGGAAAGCGTCATCACGTATAGTTTTCATCCCCGGCTGAATGTGATGTTGACCCGCACAGAGGTCAGTGTGCTGGGCCCAGGTAACAAGGTGACTGTCTGGGATTTTGATAATGATGACGGTGCCGGTGAGCCCAATGAGAATCCTACCGGGCTGCTGTATCGGCTCATTGAGCAGGGATTTACCCAGGATCAAGACGGTGCGGTTTTCCAATACGACTATGTCACGGTGTTTACCTACAATGATAAAGGTCAGGTAGTGTCCATTGACGGGCCACGGGCAAATATCGATGACGTCACCACATTTGAATACGATCCGGACAGTGGGGATTTGCTGAAAATGATTCGACCGCTGATGGGCGTAACCGATTTCAGTGAGTATGACAAAGCCGGGCAGGCAAAAACCATTGTGGATGCCAACGGCCAGGCCCTTCATCTGGACTATGACGGTCGGGGCAGATTGACCGCGATCAGCCATGGGGCCGACGGCAGCTCCAAAAGTTGGGTTTTTGTTGACGGATTGCTGGACACTTTCGTTGATGAAGACGGGGTTGAAACTGGCTATGAGTATGATGCCGGCTTTGGAAGGCTGTATCGGATCTATGATATTGAAAACAATTACATTCAATATGGTTATGATGATCAGGGAAAGCTGGAAGAAAAGAGCAGACACGATTCAACCGGTCAGCGCTTTTCCTACAGGCGTTGGAAATACAACGGTCCGGATATTCCCGGCAAGCTTTGGAAACAGATCAATTTCAATGACAGCTATACCGAATACGGCTATTATGATAACGGCAATCTGAAATCCGAGACCGATGCGGAAAACCACGCCACCGCATACGGCTACGATGCGTTGAACCGGCTGGTCTCTGTTGCCCAAACCGATAAATATCCGAATGACGCCATCACCGCTTATGGATACGATAGCCACGGTAACCTGGCAACCATAACCGATGCGGAAGATCATATAACCTGGTACACATACGATGATATGGGCCGGATGGTAATGTCAAAGTCTGCCGAGACCGGCACCATCTTGTATGCTTACGATGAAGCCGGCAACCTGATTCAAAAGACAGATGCCAACAACACGACCACCCGATACGTGTATGATGCCTTAAACCGCTTAACCCACATCCATTTTGCCGATGCTTCCCAGGACATCGAATACAGCTACGATGAGGGTGCCAACGGTATCGGCCGCCGCACCGGCATGGCAGATCCTTCGGGAGTCACCAGCTTTGGCTATGACGCACGCGGCCGCCTGGTTGAAAAGAAAAGCACCATCAGCGGTTATGAATATGTGCTGGGGCGAAAATATTCGCCTGGCAGGCGCCTGAGAACCATAACCTATCCGTCAGGCCACGTGGTAGACTTTACCAGCCGCCATGCCGATACCCAAAAGATAAAAGACATCACCCTAAGCTTTAGCTATTACAGTTTAAAGTTGATGAGCAATCTGGGTTACAATCCCTTTAGCGGGGCAAAAGAAATGGACACCGGCTTTGGAGCCAGGATCTACAACGAGCAAAGCGAATGTGCCTGTCTGGAAAGATCCAATCCCGGCGCCTCCATGGAGCAGACTTACACCTATGATAACAACCGCAACCTGACAGCCATACGTGGAACCCATGTGTCCTGGTATAATCAGGATTTTGGGTATGACAATCTGGGCAGACTGCAACAGGCTTTCGGCAATTACGGAAGAGCAGGCTATGAATATGACAGGGTTGGCAATCGTCTAACCCGGAAGATTGACGACCGGATCGAGACTTACGCCTACTATCCCGGCACCAATCGGCTGGAGCTGGTCAGTGAGTCTGAAAGTGTCGGTTACAGTTATGATCAAAATGGCAATCCCACCATCATTGGAAATCGAACCTACGAATACAACCACAACAATCGGCTGGTGAGGGTCAAAGAGGGCGGCAACACCATTGCCGAATATACTTACAATGGCCTGGGCCAGCGAGTGGTTAAAAAAGCAGGTGACAAACAAACGGTTTTTCTCTATGATTTTGACGGTCAAATCATTGCCGAAGGCAAGCCAGACGGCACATATACTGCAGAGTATATTTACATGGGAAACACCCGGTTGGCCAAAGTGGATTTCATACCCAATGATACGCGGGTGTATTACTATGCCAATAATTATCTGGGCACCCCGATTTTGATGACCGATGAACGGGGGGTAGTGGTGTGGGAGGCCGAGTACAAACCTTTTGGCGAGGCAAAGCTAAATCCGAATTCTAAGGTAGAGAACAATTTCAGGCTCCCCGGACAATACTTTGACAATGAAACAGGCCTCCATTATAACTACCACCGGTATTATGATCCGAAAACCGGAAGGTATCTGACGCCGGATCCGATTGGTTTGACAGGGGGGATAAATCTCTTTGTCTATGCAGGGGATAATCCAATTAACATGATAGATCCGTCAGGGTTAGAATTCTCTGATATCCTTCCCGGTATTAAAAAGGCAATTTTAGTGGGTACTAAAGTGGGGGCATATGCAGTTGGTGAAGCGGCGAAGACAGCTGCTGACATTGCAATGCATGGTCACCCACTTGCACAAACAGCATTAGGCGTCGCTTTTATTAGTGAGGTGGGTCCGATTATCGCTGTAACAGGAATTTATGCCTCATCGTCGACAGTTTATCTTTATAGTGCGCCTACTATACACAGCTTTCTCATGGGACCAATTAAAGGAAATCC
>JASFPE010000587.1:0-3511 GCA_050116155.1 Desulfobacterales bacterium | reverse complement strand
TAACCGATATGAAGCGTTATGGGAACGATTTCGATGCCTTTAGATTCTATCTTTTTCAGCAACTCAGCCGTAAAATGAAGACCGGCCGTGGGGGCGGCCACGGCTCCGCGATCAGCGGCATACACCGTCTGATAGGATGCACGGTCATCGTATTCAATATCTTTTTCAGCACCGCGCTTGATATAGGGCGGCAGGGGAACCTCACCGATTCGATAGAGCAAATCTTCAAAATCATCGCTGGTGTGAAATTTTATTAAATAGGTGCCATTTCGATGCCCCATAACCTCTGCTTTCAACCCTTGATCAAAATAAAGCCTGGTGCCGGATCTTGGGCTTTTGGCCGATTTAACCAGACATTCACAGATAAATTGGCCTGGTTCGGTATCGATGTTGCATCCACCGACATAATCTGAAATGAGAATTTCTATTTGTCCTCCGGTATTTTTTCTCCCATGCAGGCGTGCTGGAATGACTTCGGTGTCATTAATGACCAAGATATCATTTGATCTTAGGTTACGGTCTAGATCACTGAAGACATGGTGGGACAATTTGCCGGTGTCACGATCCAAAACCAGAAGATTAGATCGGTCTCTTTCCACGGCCGGCTTTTGGGCGATGAGTTCAGGTGGAAGATCATAATTATATTGGATAAGCGAAAACATACCCATTACCTTCTGCCGATAAAGACCAGCAGGAGCCCGAGGGTCATCAGCACGAGACCAAATTTTCTTAGGGCTCCTTCGGGAAGAATTAAAATTTTTTGCATCAAGGACTTCATTTTAATCGGAAACGCAAAATAGGGCAGTCCTTCAAAGATCATTACCATCCCCACCACACACAAGAAAAATTCCATACGATTCTTAGCCTATAGTTTCTCTAAGACAGATTAAACCTTAATAAGTTGCCGAAGATTAAATTTATATCTATAATCTCATGTTCCCTGATTTGTCAAAATAAAATGATCATTTTCAGGCGATGCTTGACACCGCGGCATTCTTTCAATTAATAACTTCCAGAACTGGACTAAAAATAACCACAGATTCGAAAAAAACAGCCCTCATGCGAATTATTATTCAAACGTTGCAAAATCAGCTCAAGCCATCCAGGACGCTGTGATTGACGCACTTCACAGCTTTCAGAGTGATGCGCCGCAGGAAGATGATATTGCTTTGGTGATTGCAAAATTGCTTTGATTGAAATCCAACAGCAACTCCACCTGTTTGCCCCACTAATTTATTTCTTGTCAAATTATTGCTATAAATAGTAATAAAACATATTTAACTATATATGAAAACAAATTCTCAACCGCTCTCATATTAAAGGAGCATGTTATGGTAAAAACTGATACACCGGTGGTCAAACGATCGCTTTTTTCCTGGATACTCGCAGGTAACCTTAAATTGCAACTGCTGCTGTTGCTGGTTATCATTGTGATGGTTTTTGCGCGGGTTTTGCCGCTCGAGATGCAAAAGCGCATCGTCAACGAGGCCATCAACTTACGCAGTATCGATTTGTTGTTTGTATACTGTGGGGTGTACCTGGCTGCAGTTATTTTCTTCAGCGCGCTCAAATACCTAACCAATATTTTACAGACCCTCATCACGCAGCGTACCACAGCGCGCATGCGCAAGGACCTCTACCACTATATTCTGACCTTACCCTTGAACTTTTTCCGCAAAACCCAACCCGGCATGGTCGTCAATGCACTGACCACAGAGCTTACTTTGCCCGGCAATTTCGTGGGGATGGCGGTGGCTTCTCCGGTCACCAGCGTATTGACTCTGCTGGCATTTGCCATTTACCTTTTTATGCTGAACTGGCTTTTGGCGCTCGTATCGCTGAGCATCTATCCCATTGTCGTCTTTCTGATACCGCTGCTTCAAAAAGGCGTCAACCGCGCCAATAAAAAACGAGTGGATGCATCCAGAACTTTTTCGGCACGTATCGCTGAGGCCATTTCCGGCATTCATGAGATCCAGGGTAATGGTGCCTATCACATCGAAAATCGAAAATACGATTCCATCGTGGACAAATTGTTGAGAATCCGGATCGTGTGGAGTCTGTTTCGCTTCGGCGTCAAAACGGCCAACGGCTTTTTCACCAGCCTGGGTCCCTTTCTGGTGTTCATCTTGGGCGGTTGGTTAACCATTAAAGGTCAGCTGGAATTGGGCGCCCTGGTGGCTTTTTTGTCCGCCCAGGAAAGGCTTTTCGAACCCTGGAAAGAACTGATTGAGTTTTATCAGGTCTACCAGGACGGCCGCATCAATTACAATCGGACCATGGAATACTTTGACGTCGAACCCGACCACGAAATAGTACCCAAAGACCGTGAACCCCTGGATTTGGACGGCAGTGTTGAAATCAAAGATTTGTCGTTTGACACCGACAGCGGCATCCGCCTGCTGGATGGCATCAATATGTCCCTAAATCCAGGAGAACATCTAGCCCTGGTCGGTTTTTCGGGCAGCGGCAAAAGTACCCTGGCGCTTTGTATTGGCCAACTTTATAAGTATACCGGCGGAAGTGTGCTCATCGGCGACAAAGAAGTCTCCGGGCTAACCAAAAAAGACATGGTCAACAACATCGGATTTGTGGCCCAAAGTCCCTTTATATTCGACGGAACCATTCAGGAAAACATCCTTTATTCATGCCAGGCAATCACCGAAGGAGACGGCCAGGAAAAAGAGGACGAACTGCCCACCTTGGATGACGTCATTGCCATCTTGCATCAAACCGGCATTTTTGCCGATGTTTTACGATTTGGACTGAATGCCATTTTAACCCACGACCAGGATAAAGAACTGGTGGATGTGCTGGTACGGGTGCGCAAAAACTTTCAACGCGATTTTGGCGAAGAGTTGGCCGACTACGTGGAGTTTTTCGATGAAAATCAATATCTTTACTACTCCAGCGTCGCCGAAAATTTGATCTTTGGAACCCCGAATAAAGATGAGTTCGCCAATGCGAATCTTCCGAAAAACGAATACTTTCTGGAGTTCCTGAAGCAGGCCGACTTAAACAGAACGCTGTTGAGTGTAGGATCGGAGTTGGCCAAACAAACCGTGGATATCTTGGGCAATCTACCACCGGATAGCGTCTTTTTTGAACAGAGCCCGATCGCTGCAGAAGAGCTGGATGAATATAAAGTGCTGGTGGAGCAATTAAAGAAAAAGAAACTTCACGAGCTTTCGGACACCGATCGCCAAATGCTGCTGGAATTGTCTCTGAGATTTACCCCCGGGATTCATAAAATGGTGTCGCTGCCTCAGATTCTGGAAACACTTATTTTGGAAGGCCGTGCCTTATTTCGCGAGAAAATTACCGAAGATGATCCGGAGGCGATCACATTTTACCAGATGGCCGAATATATTTATTCACAGACGATTTTGAATAATATCTTCTTCGGCAAAACCAAAACAGCCAACCCCCAGGCCCAGGAACGGATCAATCAGAGCATCATCCAACTGTTAATCGAGGAAGACCTCCTGGAGGGCATTATCGAAATCGGGAT
>JASFPE010000586.1:0-3513 GCA_050116155.1 Desulfobacterales bacterium | reverse complement strand
TTTATCGCCATGACGGTTGAGACAATTAAAAAATCCACGGACCATCCGGTGAGGCGACGCTGAATGCCGGAATCGGCCAGATGGCCGATGTTGAATTTGCCCATTGCCCATTTGGTTATCAGTGCGATTCCTAAACCGAAAATGAAGAAAAATCCCCATAGTATGGAGGCAACATCAGGCGGCACAATTTTTCCAAGATATTTCACAAGACCATAGGTTAGTACATAGACAACACCTATGAGAGCTGCTTGAAATGCAAATGAATCAACATTGCCTGAGTGGAAGGTTAGTTTTCCGGCCGGTTCGGTTCGTTGGTTTTCAGGGATGATTCCGACAAGAAAATCTTTAGGCATGGCCTTGGAACCGTGGGCAGATAGGCCTTTTCGCATACCCCAATTGACCAGCGGGACTCCGATAAAAAAAGAAAAGAAAAACCCGATGGCTGCAAAGGTAAGACCAATGGTTGTGGCATATTCAAATCCGAATCCTTCCCAGACTTTCCCAATGGATAAGGCCTGCCCGGGCCCCTCTTCAAAACCCAGCGGTGCAAAAAAGCCGAAGGTCGGAAATAATTCAATACCGATCAGCCCGAATAAAATGACGAGGATGCCTCCAGCGATGGCCTGTAACGGAAATATCGCGGTTTGCGTCAGGGCCATCCATAAGGGCCCTTTGAGAAACCCCTTTTCTTTCTTTTCTGCATTTTTTTTATTGTTGTCCTGGGTTAGTCCGACCGATATGAAGGAAATATTAAAAAAATGATAGGCAAAGGTTTCCAAATTCGATACCGAGAGCCGCAGTACTCCAATAGTCAGAAGCAGCAATCCCAGGATTCCTCCGATCAGGCAACTGGGTATGAGGTATTTCTGAAAGAACGGGATTTTGGCTCTAAATAGCACACCCAGCAAAAGCATCGCTGCCAGACTGCCGAAAAGAAGCATGGATTCAAACGGAAAGGGGGTCTGCATTTTTTTGTTCCTTCGTAATTTGAAATATTATTGACTGTAAGTGACCAAACGCGGTATAGACCTTAATTAACAAAGGCCATAATTCCAAATACGATGAATCCGGCTATATGTTAGTAGCAAAAAAAACTGCGGCACGAAAAGCACCATAACAATTCAAAGCGCTGACTGCCTATTAGCACCATACCTTAGATGGCGTAACAAGACAACTCAACTTTTAGGGATGAGTAATGAATCTATGTTACCCAGCGGTGCCGGTTTTAAGCCCCTGAAGAGCATTCGCTCTCTTCCGGGGCTTTTGTGTTTTATCGAAATGAAATTTGTAAAAAGGGAAGGGCTACCATGTTTAACCGAATCTTAATGGCGTTAAAGCTAGCCCCTGCCAGTGAGTTTGCGCTCGTAAGAGGTGTTGAACTTGCAAAGGCCCACAATGCCGAACTTCATATTTTTCATGCCATGGATTATGTGTTGCAGGACCTTGAAGAAGGAGACTCCAAACTCATTGAGACCAAGCAGGAAGTGCAAAATTACTATGAGACCAAGATAAAGCCATTGTTGAGTGATCTGGAAAATGTGTCATTTAAATGTATGCCGGCTGATCCGGGTCTAGAAGTTTGTAAACAGGCCATCCAAATAGATGCGGATTTGATTGTTTTGGGCTGTCACCAGCTTCCGGAAAAAATGTGTCTCGGCAGAGTCGATTATGTCGGCATCACGATTCTTGAAAAAGCCCCATGCCCCGTCATGCTGGTCCCACTTTGTGAGTAATTCAAGAAGCAGCTTTCAGATGTCCCGCCTCTTTTAAGCGACAAATTTATCGGAGATATCTGTATTAGGTCGTCATATTTAAAAATTGTCAATTTTTTGGCATATTTTCATATAATTCTTTACACTTAATTCCTCCACTACCCCCAAATAGCTAAATGCTATGTTAATTTCCCTTCCATTAATGCATTAACAATTCTTGGTATAATTTTTGCTTTTATTTTCGCTTTACAAATCTTATCCAGAGTTTCTTTTGCGTCTCACCATCAATATTTGTTGTGGAGCAATCATGAAATCATATATTTTGACTTTAATATTCCTTGTCACAATTAATTCATCTTTTGGATGGGGTGCCGGCCTTACACACGATAGGCCATTCGAAGGCAACGGTACTGTTCTAGTTGAAAAGCAAATAGAAGGTTTTTTGTGTGTGGATGGCCGCGGAGTATACAGCTCTGATAATACTTTGTTAATGGTGGAAATTGAGAAAATCAGATTCTATGAGTTACCAGAATATGCTGAATTGGATTCGAGCTTTTGGCTGCCTCAACAGATTCAATGTTTTCCAGAAGACAGGTTTGAAGGGGACCTATTCATTCGAGAGACAAGCTGCAACAATGGCTACGGCACGACCATATGTCGTGGAACCACATGCGTAGGCGATTTTGTTTTCACTGACGATGTGGGATCACCTACAGGAAGAACGCGCTCGTCTATACAGAAACTCAAATTTAAGCACAAGAAAGCTAAAATTGTATGTACTGAAAAATTAGACGGCGAAGAACTTTTCAAGATTGTCGGTACTATTAAAGAGAAAGAATAAATATAACTTGCAAAAGGAAATGGATTCCCCATTTCTTGGCTTACGCTCTACTCAGCTTTCCACTCCGATCCCTTATTGCAAAACCTTTTAAATTGGTTTCAAAAACTCAGCTTTTGTCTGAGGGCAAGGCCGGAGGAGTTGAAAAAGCGGAGCGTACACGGAGTACGTGAGCATTTTTCAACGGCGAACAACGCAGCCATCGTGCAAAAGATGAGAATTTTGAAACCGATTTTAGAAGGGCCAGAATGAGTTGTCATTCCAGATCTCCTCTTTCAGCTCCCGATCTATGTCGGAGAGGAATTTAAGATGTTGCATTTCCCATTTTGCCAGCCAGCTGTATAAAGCCTTTTCATTGGAATCCGAAGCTTCTTCAGCACGGTCAGAGTAAAGCTTAATGGCGCTTTCTTCCATGGACATGGCCGCTGAAATCGCCGCTGCTTCGAAATCTGCAGCAGCAATTTCTGTTTTCATTTCCTGGGTTAAGACATTTGATGCAACATCGGCACTGTGATCATCATTGAAGTCTCCCGGGTCAAATTTATGGTTATCCTGATATGCCTTAAACTGATCCGAGAGAATCTTGATATGCTTGGTCTCTTCTTCCGCCATAAAATCGAAAAACTGTTTGACAGCTTTTCCGGAAGCCTGGCCAGCCACCTGGCGGTAAAATGTATGACCTCTCTTTTCCAGTAAAATTGCATTTTTTAAAATCTCAACAGCCTTATCCTCGCTCATCATCAATCTCCTTTCACGTTTCATTTAATGGTTTTTTATATAAAAGTATTTTCAATACTCGCAGCACAGTGGTTTCGTTGTCTTGGAATAATGGAATAGTGGAATAGTGGAATATTGGGTCTTAAAAGTCGAATAAGATCTGATGTTTTAGATAAAATTAGGCTGTATTCCGATTAAATAGAACCATTTTTCCAACATTCCAACATTCCATTATTCCAGTGCATT
>JASFPE010000585.1:0-3528 GCA_050116155.1 Desulfobacterales bacterium | reverse complement strand
CTGGACGTTTCACCCATTTTAAAAGGCGAATTGACCCTCGGTGAGGCCGGTGATCAATTGATTGACATGATTCTGCGGACATGCAACGGTCGCTTAACCGCAGCCGAAGCCCTCGGGCATCGAGAATTTGTGTTGACTAAGCTATACATCAGTGCCTAATCATAGGTTTGTTTATTTCTGCAACCAAATAATTTTTGGAAGTTTTTTGAGGCTTTTAATTTTCACCAGGGCTGGAATAATGGAATTATGGAATGATGGAATAGTGGGTTATCAAAGGAAACTTTCTATTTTAATTTTATCGGAACTAATATTTCCGACCATTAGTCCCTGACTCCATTACTTCCAAAACCATTATTCCAATATTCCAGCATTCCAACATTCCAAGAGGGGCGAAGCCCCGAAATTGTCCCAGAACCCTTAACCACAGGAGGTAAACAGACATGAAAGCAATTCGATTGACAATGCTGGCCTTCATCGTTGTTTCACTAATTGGCATTTTCCCCGGGCATTCTCCGGATAGCTATGCCGCAGATTGCACCGTCCGGGTTGCCCAACAATACGGCCTCTGGTGTGCGGTAAACACCATTGTGGTTCAGAAAAAACTGATTGAAAAATATGCACCGGGATGCTCGGTAGTGGAATCCCGATTCGCATCCGGCGCAGACGTCAGAAGCGCTCTGATTGCCGGGCGCCTGGAAGTAGGGATATCCGGATTTGCACCCTTTATTAAAGGCTGGAGCAAAGGCGCCCCCACCAAAACCGCAGATGTAATGACCGCCTACAAACACGAACTGGTGACCTATCATACCGATATCAAAGATATCCATGAGTTCGTTAAACTGGCCCAATCCAAACAGGGATTTAAAATCGGTGCTCCGGCTCCGGGAAGTTCCAACCATATTGCGCTGCAGTGGTATCTGAAGGATAATGGGTACGATCCCAAAGCCCTCGATACCTTCATCGTGAAAATGAAGCATCCCATTTCTTATCAATCGTTGGTGAAAAAACAGGTTGATGCGCATCTTACCAGTCCGCCATTTGCCGTACTGGAAAAAGAAAAGGGTATGAAGTCCTTAGCCGCCCTGTGGCCGAATCCCGGTGGCTGGATGCCCAACGCCCAGGTGGTGGTCAACACCAAGTGGGCGGCGGATAATCCTGAAGCTTATCAGGCGGTCGTCAAAGCCTATAATGAAGCAGCGGCCTGGGCCACCAAAAACCCCGAAGCAGCGGCGGAGATTTTAGCGCCGACGCTGAAGATGACTGTACCGGAGGTAATGAAACAGCTGAAAACCGAAGCCCTGTATGATGTATCGCAATACAACATCGAGGAACAGCTGCTGCGATACGCCGCCTTCATGCATGAAGTTGGCTTGATCGAGAAAAAGCCCAGCAAGTTAAGTGACTTTGCCATGCCGGAGCTGGTTAAGGCCGGTCACTGATAAGACAGTGATAATGACGGGGAGAAATGATTATCAAATGTGTTTCTCCCTGTCTTAATTATTGAGGCCTCATAAAATAATCTGAAGTTACCTTTGTTTGCATAGGAAATCGAATGTCAACTGGAAATTTGAATAACATTAAGTTAAAGGTTAATAATCTATCCAAACGATACGACGAACCCCCTGTACAGGCGCTCAAAGACATCAATTTCGAGGTTCATGACGGGGATTTTTTTTGCATCATCGGACCCTCGGGATGTGGCAAGTCGACCACATTACGCCTGATCGCCGGATTCGAAGATCCCAGCGAAGGCACCGTTCTTTTGGACGGCAATAAGGTAAAAGATCCCGGTCCTGATCGAGCCATGGTTTTTCAGGATTTGAATCAACTGTTTCCCTGGAAGACCACCCTCAAAAATGTCGTTTATCCGCTCAAGGTCAATAAACTTTATTCGAATAACCAGCATCGCCTGGAGACGGGCAGAAAATATTTGCGCATGGTCGGACTGGGTGAAAATTTCGACAGCGCCTTTCCCCATCAGCTGTCCGGCGGGATGAAACAGCGTGTCGCCATCGCCCGTGCCCTGGCCCTGGATCCCAAGGTGCTGCTCATGGATGAACCCTTTGGCAGTATCGATGCGCAGACCCGAACAGGACTCCAGGAAGAATTGATAAAGATTTGGGAGGATACCCAAAAAACTATTTTATTTGTCACCCATAATATTGAAGAAGCCATTTTGCTGGGAACGAGGATTTGCGTTCTGGGAACCAATCCCGGAAGGGTTCTGGAAATTTTTAACAACCCCATAGAACCGCCGAGGATCGCCACAGATCCGGGATTCGCGGATTTCTGGAAAACCTTGTATAACCTTTTAGGCCATAAGGATGATTAAGCGTTGGGTAGCATATCTTTTTTAAGACGAACTGTTTATCAGGCCATTTTCGTGGTGCTTGTGATTTGCATCTGGGGATATTTTGTCAGGGAACAAACCACCGAGATGACTATGCCGCCCCCCTGGGAAGTTGGACGAGTTTTTTTAGATTTTTTACTTTCCGGCGAGCTTCTATTTAAGCTTTATTACACGGTGCTTGCTATTGTGGTGGGGCTTTTGGCGTCGATTGTCATTGCCACGATAATGACCACATCTGCGTTACTCTTTACCAGAGCGGCTTACATTGTTGAAGTCCTGACCACCATCATGCATCCCATGCCATCTGTGGCCATGATACCGTTGGTGATTGTGTGGATCGGAATCGGTTTCCCGGGGGTTGTGGCGTTGACGATTAATTCATGTCTCTGGCCGATCTTGTTGAACTCCTATACCGGTTTTCGAGCGGTGCATGTCACCTATATGGAGGTGGGACGCAATGTGGGGCTTCGAAAATTTAGTCTGATTTTATCCGTGATGATACCCTCGGCGCTGCCGTATCTCCTGGCCGGCCTAAAAGTGGCCTGGGCTCGAAGCTGGAGAACGGTGGTGGCCGCCGAAATGGTGTTTGGAACGACATCTGCTTCAGAGGGCATCGGCTGGTTTATTTTCGAAGCGCTGCAATATGTCAATTTCAGCCAGATTTTATCCGGTGTCTTTGTCATTATTCTTTTCGGAATTTTGATGGAGCGGGGGGTATTTGAAACCATCGAAAAACGAACCGTCATTCGATGGGGGATGTCGAAATGAGTGAGCACGAACATGCAGTTGCGGTTCCGGAGACATCCGGAATCGCCAGATTGATGCAATGGGTCACCGGTAAAACAGCCACCCAGCTGGGAGGTCTTTTAGCAATTTTTATTATCTGGGAAATTCTTTTCCGGGCCCGGATTACCAGTGAACTGCTGTTTCCTTCTATAATTGACGTCATTTCCCAGTTTTGGCTCAGTGCCGCTGAGCTGTTTATGCGGGTGGGCGTTACCTTCAGTTATATCGGTTATGCCATGGCCATTTCCTTGTTTTTAAGTTTCTTTCTTACGTATTTATCCATGAAATCTGAGGCAGTGGCCAGTGTCATGGAGATGATCCTGGCCATGATGCATCCCCTGCCTTCGGTGGCGCTATTGCCGTTGCTCATCATCTGGTTCGGGCTGGGCTCA
>JASFPE010000584.1:0-3533 GCA_050116155.1 Desulfobacterales bacterium | reverse complement strand
TTGACATTAAAATCTGGATTTTATAAATGTTGATTCTCACTATTATTACAGGATGAATAAATAAAATGTTGTGCAATCACTCAGGCAGTTATTTTCTTTATTATCGGTTTTATTATAGAACCGGTCTGCCTGGGGTGCGCTAAAAGATTACCAAAATATTATTAAGCGCAAAAAGCCGCGGGTGGATCTTGAAACCCACGGCTTTTTTACTTTAAAAAGCCGTAGGTTTGAGTTTCCTACGGTTTTTTTCTTGCCGAAATGAATTTTATATATTTATGCTTGAAGAGGGCGGGGGAAAATGAAACCAACAGATGATCTTCGTATTCAAGGCTATTGTAAACTGATGAAACCGGGAGTATTAAAGCAGGAGCTTCCGGTTAGTAAAAAAGCAAATGAAACCGTCCTACATGGTCGGGAAACAATCGAAAACATTTTACAGAAAAAAGACAAACGCCTTCTGGTGGTCGTTGGCCCCTGTTCCGTGCATGATGAAGAAGCTGTTTTTGAGTATGCCGAAAAGCTCAATGATTTGCGCAGAAAGGTGAAGGAGACGATTTTTGTGGTCATGCGTGTGTATTTTGAAAAACCGCGAACTTCTGTGGGATGGAAAGGATTGATCAACGATCCAAACCTTGACGGTTCCTGCGATATTAACGAAGGCCTGAGAAAAGCTCGTAGAATTTTACTGAGAATAGGCGAAATGGGGATGCCGGTTGCTACCGAAATGCTTGAAACCATCACGCCTCAGTATGTATCGGACCTCGTCAGCTGGGCGGCCATCGGTGCCCGAACTTCTGAATCTCAGATACACCGGGAGATGGCCAGCGGCCTCTCGATGCCTGTTGGTTTTAAAAACGCCACGGACGGCAACCTTTCTTCGGCGATCAATGCGATGGTAGCTGCCAGAACGCCTCAGGCTTTTCTGGGAATTGATCAGAACGGAAGAACCTGCATTGTAAAAACCGGCGGTAATTCTGCAACCCATATCGTTTTACGCGGAGGCCCAAGACCAAATTATGATATTATCAGCATAGAAGAAGCCCGTTTGGGTTTGATCGATAAAAATTTGCCGGAAGCGATCATGGTCGACTGCTCGCATGCCAATTCCAGAAAAAAATTCCAGGGACAGGAAATCGTCTGGAAAAATATCATCAATCAACGGATTGACGGCAATGAGGCCCTGGTTGGTTTGATGCTCGAAAGCAACCTGTATGAAGGCAAACAAAAATTCTCTGGAGATTCATCATCATTGGAATATGGTGTATCTATAACCGATGAGTGTATTTCGTGGGAGACGACTGAGAAATTGTTACTGTCTGCCAATGAAACGCTGTCGAAGGTTATTTAATCTTTCGGGGTCTGTATCATCTTTTGATGCGTATCGGGTTTCAAGTAGAACCAGGTTTCAGGTGTTAGTGTTCAGGTGTCAGGTGTCAGCAGTCAAGGTTCGGGGTTCAAGGCAAAATAAAAGCGTTAGGTTAAAGGTCTGGGGTTTGAGGCAAAAAATATAAGAACCGATGTCTATGAGCTTTAGATTTCGAGTTTTGTTTTCCGCATTCCACATTCCGAATTGGTGTTCCTGACATCTGAACACTGAAGCCTGAAACCATATTGAAGCTGACACCTGACACCCGACACCTGAAACCTGATTCTGATAGTTGTAATTCGCAACGCGAAACCCTAAACTTTTTATGAGCAAGTCGAACTCATGATATTATGAAAAAACTGACAATCAAAGGACAATCAAAGGACTCCATCCTGTTGATAGGTGAGCATCTGAAAAATGCCGACAGGTATATATCAGGTGACCGGACGGTTGTTATCACGGATACGAATGTGCGCAGTCACTTTCATAAAGATTTCCCTGCCGGGGAGATCATCTCTATTGGTCCGGGTGAAGTCATAAAAAATCTGGATACCGTAAAAACCCTCTATGGTAAACTCGTGGAACTTAGTGCAGACCGTTCAACCTTTGTCATCGGGATCGGCGGCGGTGTTGTCTGTGATATTTGCGGCTTTGTGGCCTCAACCTATATGCGGGGGATGCGATTTGCCTATATCCCCACGACCCTGCTGGCCCAGGTGGATGCCAGCGTTGGCGGCAAAACCGGCGTAAATCTTGGTGGGTACAAAAATCTCGTCGGGGTTTTCAATCAACCCGAGTTTGTGCTTTGCGATTTCGGCTTGCTTAAGACGCTGCCTGTCGCAGAAATGCGATCGGGATTCGCAGAGATAGTAAAGCATGCGGTTATTGCCGATGAGCAGCTGTTTGATTTTTTGGAGCAGAATTTCAATGAGGCGATAGAACTGGATCCAGCAGTCATTGAAAAACTGGTTTATGAATCACTGGTCATTAAGTCCACCATCGTCAATGCGGATGAAAGGGAGAAGGGCAAAAGGCGCAAACTGAATTTCGGCCACACCTTCGGGCATGCAATTGAGAAAGCGACCGGGGTAAACCATGGCGAGGCCGTCAGTGCCGGTATGGTGATGGCCTCGGCGCTGTCGGTCGAAAAGGGATTTTTGAAAGAGACAGAACACCATCGACTTAAAACGCTCCTGGAAAAAATTGGGCTGCCGACGAGGTTACGGGTAAACATGGAATCCGTTTTGGATGCTCTTGGAAAAGATAAAAAGAGAGAAGGGGAGGCGATTCATTTTGTATTGTTAAACGCTATCGGAAAAGCAATGATTGTTGAAATGTTTTTAAATGAAATAAAAGAATCCATTCAACGTGGGCTTCTCACAGCTATCTCTGAAAAATGAAAAAAACAAATCAAAATAAAGAATTCGTTGATGGGATCACCCGCGATCTCGAGAGACACCGCCGCGAGATCGATCAGATCGACGAGAAACTTCTCGATCTCATTAGCAGCCGGTTTTCCATCGTAAAAGAGATTGGGAAAATAAAGGATCACGCAAACTCCGCGGTTATCGATACCGCTCGCGAAAGCCATGTCATTCAGCGACTTTTTTCTCTGAACCGCGATGGCCTGTTGCCCCAAAAAGCACTGTTTCAAATCTTCACCGCCATTATTTCGGCATCGCGAAGCATTCAACAGGCAGGGCTCCAACAGGCATCGGAGATGAAACCCCCCTCGATTTTTACGGTGATCGGCAATCCAATCTCCCATAGCTTGAGTCCAACGATGCACAACAGCGCTTTTTCGGCGGTGGGTTACCATGGATTATATCTGCCATTGGAATTAGATGATATCGGGCTGGCCGTATCCGGCTTAAAAGCATTGAGATTCAGCGGTGCCAGCATTACGATTCCGCATAAGGTTGCGGTGATGGAGTTTCTCGATGAGATCGATGAGATGGCCCTTGAGATAAAGGCGGTGAACACCATCGCTAACTTAAACGGACGGCTGAAGGGCTATAATACGGATTTCACGGGTGCCATGCGGGCATTATCGACCAAGACAGACATTAAGGATAGGGATGTAACAGTAATTGGTGCCGGCGGTGCGGCCCGGGCCATCGGTTTTGGTGTAAAATCTGAAGGCGGACGATTAACCATTGTCAATCGG
>JASFPE010000583.1:0-3547 GCA_050116155.1 Desulfobacterales bacterium | reverse complement strand
TGGATTCAAGATAAAGACCGATGGTTCCGGTATCCGGATCATCGATCAGATATTCCAGAATGTCACACTCATCCACGTCGGCTTTATTGCCAATCGAGCACGCCTTACTGATACCCATGGCAGCATGCGTCATAATGTCGATCAGAAAACCGGCGGACAGCATACCGCTTTGAACTACCATTGACACGCTTCCGGGAATCAGGCCTGCTTCCATGACTTCGGGTAAAACAAAAGAAAACACCAGGCCGTGAACGGCATCCACCAGCCCCATGCAATTGGGTCCCCAGACACGAATGCCGGTCTGTTTGTGTATCTCTACAATTTCTCGCTGAAGCGCTTTGCCCCTTTCTCCAATTTCGGCAAAACCTGCAGATTGGATCATAACCCCTTTGATCCCGCGTTCGGCACATTGCTCTGTCACCCGGGGCACCAAAGGAGCCGGAACGAATACAATCGCCAGATCCACCGGATCGGGCACATCCAATACGGAAGAATAGGATTTGAGCCCTTCGATATCTGTGTAAGCGGGGTTTACCGGATAGATATTCTGTTTAGAACTCGATTTTAAATTCTTGAGTATATGATAGCCGCCTTTGGCGGAATTTGCAGAGGCGCCGATTAAAGCAATGCCTTTGGGTTTGAAGAAAAAATCCATGTACGTTTATCCTTTTCATCGCAGATCCGTCATGCGAGAAGGCCGAGGTGGGCGCCTCTGGGGTGATAATTATTCTTCCCTTTCAAAGACTGCCGCAATTCCCAAGCCTCCACCACCACAGATGCATTCCAATCCATAACGCGCATTGCGCCGTTTCATCTCATGCAGCATGGTCACCAAAACCCGGGTGCCCGTAGCTGCCACCGGATGTCCCAGAGAAATCCCGGATCCGTTGACGTTGACTTTCTCATAATTTTCAGATGTTATGCCCATTATTTTTAGATCGGCCAGAACCTGGGCGGCGAAAGCCTCCTGCACCTCGATCAGATCCATTTGCTCAATGATCACCTGCGCCATATCCAGTGCTTTTTGGACGACCACCGGAACCGTGGCATAGGTTCGCCGTGGATCATCCCCGACGACGGCGCATGACCTCAAGACAGCCAGAGGTTCAACTCCTAACTCCGCCGCCTTTTCCGAGGAAGTGACCACCACCGCAGCAGCACCATCGTTTTCGGTAGAAGAATTTCCTGCCGTACAAACTCCGCCCAGTACCGGTCTGAGCTTGCCCAGTTTTTCTAGGGTCGTATCCGGGCGCGGATTTTCATCTTGATCCACATTGACCGGATCACCCTTTCGCTGGGGAATCGCCACCGGCACGGTTTCATCTGCAAATTTACCGGCTTCCATGGCGACACAGGCCTTCTGATGGCTTTGCAGCGACCACTGGTCGCATTGTTCACGGGTAATGCCCTCTTCCTCGGCCGCAGTTTCCGCCCAGGTCATCATGGCCGGAAGAACTCCGTAACGATCCTCGGGCTGTGACATCACCCGGGCCCTCTGGATGCGATCGTAAAATGATAGGCCCCAGATTTTGAGATCGCCATGCCCACGGGGCATTCCTTTGCTGCCGCCAACTCCCCATTTGATGCTTCCGGGCAGATAAAACTCGGCATTGCTCATGCTTTCCACACCGCCGGCAACCACAACCTCTGCCTGATTGGTCTGGATCAGGGATGCGGCCAGACGAACCACGTCAAGGCCTGTGCAGCAGCGCCGGTCTACCGTGATTCCCGGGATATTCTCCGGCCAGCCAGCTTTAAGCAAAGCCATGCGCGCAATGTTGACATACTCACCGCTTTGATAACACTGTCCCATGATGACTTCGTCCACCTGTTCGGGCGAAAGATCTGCTGCTTTTACGGCAGTATTTAATACCAGGCTGGCAAGGTCGTAAGCTTCGACAGTTTTAAGGGCTCCCATGTAGCGTCCCACAGGGGTTCTAACGCCGCTTATTATAACGGGGGTTTTCATAAATCATCTCCTTATCGTGGCACAGCAAGTTTATAAAGGTTTTCAGGTGTCGGGTGTCAGGTGTCAGGATGAATAATTTAGGAATTGCGAATTTAGGCATTTATGAATTAAAGAAAGATCGACTGAATTCATTCCGTTAATTCCTTAATCCCTTAATTTTTGAATGCTGACACCCGACACCTGACACCTGAAACCTGGCTTGACCTGACACCTGACACCCGACACCTGAAATTAAATATGCCAACGGTACATTATTCTTTTAAAAGATTTCTTGAAATAACGATGCGCTGGATTTCGCTGGTTCCTTCAAAAATGCGATACAGCCGGACGTCTCTTAGATACATTTCGACCAGAAAGGCCTTCAGGGTGCCTTCATTTTCAAGTATATCTACGGCCCTATCGGCAATCCTGCTGGCCATTTCGGTAGAAAACAACTTCACCATGGAGGCTTTATGGGTAACGCTGTCGCCCTGGTCTCTGAGCCAAGCCGAATGGTAGAGCATCTGCCGGGCGGCGTAGATTTCAGTGGCCATATCAGCCAGGGCGAATAATGTTGACTGCAATTTATTGGATGGGGTTTTGCCTTTGATCTTTTTTTTGACATGCTCGATGCAAATGTCCAGCAATTTTTGTGAGGCACCCAGGGCTGCGGCACCAATGGTTAATCTGCCTTTATCAAGCACTCTCATGGCGGTCTTGAATCCCTGGCCGACCATATCCAGACCTCCGATGACGTTATCTCTGGGGACCCGGCAGTTGCAAAATATCAACTCGTTGGTTTGAGAGCCGTGCATACCCATTTTCTGATCCGGGGGTCCGATGCTAAATCCCGGCATGCCTTTTTCAATAATAAAGGCGGTGAATCCACCGCGGGTGCGTTTGACTTCATCTGTCACGGCAATCATGGTGAACACATCAGCGCAATCGGCATTGGTAATAAACTGTTTGCCGCCATTGATCTTCCATAAATCCCCATCGAGCTCTGCACGGGTGCTGATATTGGCGGCATCGGATCCGGCATCCGGCTCCGTCAAGGCAAACGCGGCCGTCCATTCACCCGATGCAATCCGCGGCAAATATCTCTGTTTTTGTTCTTCGGTGCCGTCAAACAAAATTCCCATGGACCCGATGCCGTTATTGGTGCCGATGCGTGAACGGAAACATGCATTTGCTTTTGTCAGTTCCTCATAAACCAACACCTCACCCAGGGTGGAAAGGCCCAGGCCTCCATAAGCTTCCGGAATAGAGAGACCGAAAAGTCCGAGCTGCCTCATTTTTTCGACAATCGCGTCCGGCACATGACCTTCGCGTTCCACCTGAAACGAAATGGGATCCAAGTCTTCCTCTACAAGCTTCTTCACCGCTTCAAGTATCTGTGATTCGGTCTTTGATATGGAATATTCCCCGAGGGAATTCTTAGACGTCATAGGTTAACTTGATCCTTTCATTCTGAATATGGAATCAAAATAAATTTTGATCACCCTCCCCTTTTTCCCCTCCCGTCCGATACTGTGTCATATTTGACAAAACTGCGCATATTGCTGTTTTCGTCATTCCGGGCTTGACCCGGGCACGAAG
>JASFPE010000582.1:0-3559 GCA_050116155.1 Desulfobacterales bacterium | reverse complement strand
ACATATACCATCGGTATTATTGTCAGATGGTTTGTCGAAGGGGAGCTGCAAAAATTTTTCGGGAGGTTAAGAGTGCAAAAACAAATATCCGAATTAAAAGATCACTTAATTATCTGCGGGTTTGGTCGAATCGGCCGGACGATATGCAGCGAACTGCATGCCGACAACATTGATTTTGTTGTCATTGACCAGGACCTGTCTGGGGTGCTAGAAATTGAAAAAGAAAAATATCTTTTTCTCGAGATGGATGCTACCTCGGAAGAAGCGCTGAAGACTGCCGGGATCATGAGAGCCAAGGCGCTGGTTACCGCCGTCAATTCAGACGCTAACAATGTTTTTATTACCCTGACCGCTAAAGGACTGCGACCGGACATATTTGTACTTGCCAGGGCTTCCGAAGAAAAGAATGAAGAAAAGCTGATAAAGGCCGGTGCTACGAGAGTAGTATCCCCTTATATGATTGGTGCCAGAAGGATGGCCCAGGTTTTGAAAAGACCTACGGTGGTCGACTTTATCGATATTGCGATGATGGGCAGCCATCTCGGATTAATCATGGAAGAAGCCAAGCTGAGCACGAAATCAAATCTGATTGGCAAAAGCTTAATTGACAGCTACTTGAGACGAGACTATGGCATCATCATTGTAGCAATAAAGAAAATGTCCGGCGAGATGATATTCAATCCAATGCCCTCAGAAACACTTGAGGCCGGTGATGTCATCGTCGTAATTGGCAAGAAAGAAGATTTGAAGCGGATGAATGAGGTATTGTAATATAATATTGTCTGTGTCGTCGTTCCCAAATTCGTCCCATCTTTTGACAAACAAAAATATTGAAATCCTAATTCGAAAAGGAATTGATGGAGGGAAAATCACATGATCGACCGCATGCAGGTATTCACACCGGATGAGCTAAGTCTGATTCATGATGCATCGATGGAAATCCTGTCAGAGACTGGCGTGAAATTCAATGCCGAAGAGGCTCTTGAAATATTCCGCCGACACGGGTTCAAAACGGAAGGTACTCGGGTGTTCATCACCGAAAAAGACGTTAGCAGAGCACTGAAAACAGTACCGTCACGCTTCGCGATCTGTGCTCGTAACTCGGTCCATAATGTCTCTATCGGAGAAGACGACTTTGTATTTCTGCCCACCGGGGGTGCGCCAAATGTTGTTAATTCTGCAGGCAAACGGCGGCCTGCCACGCTGGGTGACTACCAAGCGTGCTGTAAACTCGTTCAAACCTCCGATCAACTGGATATGAACGGATGGTTAATGGTCCAACCCACGGATATCCCCCCTCAGGTTGCCCATCTGGACATGCTGCTCGCCGACATAACCATGTGTGATAAGGCATATATCGGCACCGCAACTTCCAGACAGGCGACCCGTGATTGTCTAGAAATGGCTGCAATCGCATGGGGAGGAAAAGAAAACCTGAAGCGGCGACCTGCAATGGCCACCATCGTCACAGTAACCTCACCGCTTAAATATACGGTAGAAGAAGCGGAATCCATCATCGACATGGCACATTTACGGCAACCGCTGGTAATCACAAATCTGGTGATGGCCGGAACGAGCGGTCCGGTGTCTTTACCTGGATTACTCGCTCTGGCCAATGCCGAGATTCTCGTCGGGCTGGTTTTGGCGCAACTCGCCGGTCCTGGAACACCAGTGGTATACGGTTCCATATCCGCTCCGGCCGATATGAGAACAGTTATTTCTGCGGTGGGCGCCCCTGAAGCGGTCGCACTGGCATCTGCAGCCACACAGTTAGCCAGATTTTACCGGCTGCCCTGTCGCACCGGCGGAATGCTGACCAATGCCCATTGCCCCGATGCCCAGGCTACGGCTGAAGGAGTACTCATGATGAGCACGGCAGTCCGCAACGGGGCAAACTTCATTTTCCATGCCTGCGGCCAGCTGGGTTCCTATATTTCGATGAGCTTTGAAAAATGGCTTATCGATGAGGAAGTATGCCGCATGCTCCGCCGAACGCTTGCTGCGATGGATGTTACGGCGGCCTCCATCGATGTGGATACCATAAAAAACGTCGGCAGCGACGGGAATTATCTCGTTCATCCCACGACTTTCAAGCACTGCCGCAGTCTGTATCGGCCCAATTTATTTACACGCGATGATTACCAGAGTTGGTGGGACAGCGGCGCAAAAAACGTCTCCGAAGTCGCGGCCGAGGCACTTCCCAAACGTCTGGCAGAATATACCAAACCCCCGATCGATGAAGGCCTGGAGCAGGCATTAACCGAGTTCGTCAGGCACCGCAAACAGCACTTCTTTGAAAGCACATCTAATTTCGGCCTTCGAAACTAAATTATTAGAATGGCGCTTAAAGTAAAATGCAGGCCATATCAGCATTCTCTTATTATTTCTAGTCATATTTATCGTACATGATTTAGAATTAAGTTTTTAAGTCATTTTGCCGATATAGACTAGAAGTGGTTTCAGAGGATACGCAAACTGCATGAAATCCTGCGAAATAAAAGAAAATCTGGAATCTGCCATGATGACAAGCAACCGATCATTGAAGCATCTGGCTACTGCGGTATTTGCACCTTTTATACTTCCTTTAATCATTGGCGCCTGTGGCCAATCGCCGTCAACGTCCGTATCCATACCCTCCCCCGATGGCCGCCTGTTGCTTAAATCCAGCGTCAATCACAGCCCGGAAGATCCGGCCCGCTACCTGTGCGTCATCGTCGAGATAAAAAATCTATATGGCAAAACAATTTACCGCGAGATAACGCCGGCCTCTGACACAATGCGGTGGTCGATCCATTGGATCAACAATGATGCAATTCTCCTGGAGGGTTCGGATATCGGCAGGTATATCATTCGGCGGATGGATGACAAACTGTGGATCGGCGGGTTTGAGAACCCGAACCCGCAAGCTTAGAGGAATTTAGGGTCGGGCCGTGCTAGGGGGTTGAAATTATAAGGATTGCTTGCCAAAAAGGAGTCTATTTTAGGGCTATATGGCTGTTTTTAAGGGCAAAAAGAGCGTTATAGGATCTGCTACGACCAAAGCGGGTTTAGGTAGGAAAGCTTTGGGGAGTGGCTTTCAGTTAACAGGGATTTAGCGCAGATCCCGGTAAAAAGCCCGGATATCCTCTACAAGCTTTTCCGGTTCCTCCAGTGCTGCAAAATGCCCGCCGGTTGGCATCTGCGTCCAGCGCTGCAAATTACAGATCCGCTGGACCCACTCCTTGGGGGGACGCATTATTTCACCGGGAAAAGCGGCCATTGCGACGGGCACGTTGATGCGTTCGCCGCGTCCAAGACGCCACGGCTGATGACGCATCTGGTAGTACAGATAGAACGAGCTGTTGATGGTCTGCGTAATCCAATAAATCATAATGTTAGTCAACAGTGTATCTTTGTCGATGCGGCTTTCAAGATCTCCGTGACAATCCGTCCAGACATAAAATTTTTCCACAATCCAGGCTGCCAGCCCGGCAGGTGAGTCATTCAGGCCATAGGAAAGGGTTTGAGGCCTGGTACCCTGGATCCATTGATAACCGGTTTCTTCCTTTAAAAAGATTCC
>JASFPE010000581.1:0-3560 GCA_050116155.1 Desulfobacterales bacterium | reverse complement strand
CAACATGGCGTTTTGGGGTAGCTTCTTGAAACTGTATTAGTCGCATAAATTATATCCCCCTTTTTTAAGAAAGATTTGTTTGATTTCTAGTTGAGCTATATCATCCCTTCATCCCTGTGAGACAAAGCCAAACCGCGGCTGGCCGGCAACCGTCTCTTGATCCAGGCCGTTTGAGGATAACGCACCTCGCACACGCCACACTGCTTACTGCCACGATGCTCAGCACCAGCGGCACTTCAGTTAAAAGCTATACCACAGCAAAAACAACGTATTCAACCCACTTCAATGCAAAGGGGTCAAGTCTGCTCTTGACTCTTATTGGTTTTAAGCAATCACTTGAATTGCTTGCCGTGGTCCTGATTGCGCTATAGGATGCTTTCGGAAATGAGGTGGTTTCTCTTATGGAAAGGGAACAGATTCAAGAATGGAAATACAAATTAACTAAGAGTCAAGAGCAGACTTGACCCTTTTGCCATTTACTTTCTGCCTCTATAAGGCTGATCCTTGGATTGAAATGCCAGGTATTTGGTTCCCTCTGGCACTTCAAAGGCTCTTTCAATAGTGCCTTCCATCCTTCTGGCCCGTGTTCTTTCAGTTCGGAATCCGGAATTGAAGACGGTTTCCCTTTCCAAAAGCCTCCCCTCCTCATCAAGAAATAACACCCAGAGTGCTACCTGGTCGAGCCTGCGTTTAGTTCTCCCATCGATGATTAAACCAATGACGCCTTCCTTCTTAACAAACTCATATTCCAGAACAACATTTTTTGATTCCCAGTTACCTCGCTTAGGCTGGTCTGGAATCACAGGGATCCGATTTTCTGGTGCGACCGTCATACTGCCAGTTGTCGCACAACTATAGTGAAGTGCAAATAGTAAAATGAGGAAAGAGAAGAAAAATAGGGTTTTTAGCGTTTCGATTCTTAATTCTATTGATTTCATTTTAGATGCCTCCTTTTTTGAAATGCAAAAAAATGAAAAACTATATTAACCTAAATCTATTTACTAGTATGTCAAGTTAGAGCGGTTTATTGACAATCCAAAGTTCGTCACTACCCTCTAACGCATGAGCGCCTTTAGAAGTAAATTTGAATTTTTCTAAAAAAAGTTTCGGGATCTCACCGCATTAATTTTGTTAGAAAAGAACGGCTTGACTTTCCCCGCGGAAAGAGCACATCCTTATAAACACGAGATTAAATGCATTGCGTTTCACATTCTGGAAAGGACAAAAATTATGGTCACATATTCAAAAAATTTGGTTGTAATTTTTCTGTTCCCGGTTATGCTTGGCCTTTTGCTATGGCTTGGGGCTTTGCCGGCGCATGCCGCTGTTCCGGGAGAGGCAGCCATTGATTGGTTCACGCTGGGAATGGGCTTGTTCGGTGGCCTGGCGCTCTTCCTTGCCGGTCTTGAAGTTCTTTCGGAAGGGATGAAATTGGCCGCCGGTGAGACCTTGAAACATGTTCTGTCTCGACTTACCACCAACCGTTTTTTGGGGGCGCTGACCGGGGCCTTCGTAACGGGGGTGCTCAACTCCTCATCCGTCACCACGGTATTGGTGGTCGGCTTTGTCACTGCCGGCGTCATGACCCTGGCGCAGTCTGTGGGTGTCATCATGGGAGCCAATATCGGCAGCACCATGACGGCTCAAATTTTGGCTTTCGATGTGTCCCAGTATGCCCTGCTGCCGATAGCCATAGGCTTTTTCATGTTTTTTGCCGGGAAAAGGGAATGGCTCAAACATTACGGCATGATGCTCATGGGTTTAGGTCTTGTATTTTACGGCATGGGGATTATGAGTGACGGCATGAGTCCTCTGCGCAACTATGCTCCCTTTCTGGAACTCCTTAAGCGCATGGAAAACCCGGCCTTGGGCATTCTGGCCGGGGCGGTGTTCACCGGCCTGGTGCAATCTTCTGCCGCCACGGTCGGTATTGCCATCGCTATGGCCAGTGAAGGTCTGTTGAGCCTGCCCGCCGGAATCGCCCTAGCCCTGGGAGCCAACATCGGAACCTGCGTTACAGCCCTGATGGCAGCCCTCGGCAAACCCGTTGAAGCGGTACGCGCAGCCGTGGTACACGTATTGTTTAATGTAGTGGGTGTGCTTATCTGGATCGCCGTTATTCCGATCCTTGCAGACATTGCAGTATGGATCTCTCCTTCAAATCCGGAGCTGGAAGGCACCGCCCGGATGGCAGCCGAAGTGCCGCGCCAGATCGCCAACGCCAATACGCTGTTCAACGTGGTTAACACCTTGATATTCATTGGATTCACCGGGCTTTTTGCCCGCTTTGCGCAAAGGATAGTACCCGCAAAACCTGAGACGCCCGGGATCATCATCGAACCCAAATATCTGGATAAGACGGTCCTCAAGGCGCCTTCGCTGGCATTAGAAAGGGTTCGACTCGAGTTGGGCCGGGCTGCAGAGATCGCAGAACAGATGTTAAAGGATTGGCCTTCCGCCATCCAGAACAGGGACGAAAGCAAACTGGATGAGATCGCCAAGCGCGACGATCAGGTGGATACCCTGGAAGCTGCCATCCTGGAATATCTGAGCCGTATCCGGCAACATCTGCTGACGGAACAGGAGAGTAACGACCATCAGGCGTTGATGACCATGACCATCACACTGGAGCGCATCGCCGATGTGATCGAAACCGACTTGACGGATTTGGCAAAACAATATTTCAAGCTCGAACATGAAAGTAGTGAAACCACAAGGCAGATGCTCCGGGGAACCTATGACGCCGTCGTCAGGGCAGTATCACACATGGTGCAGGCCATACGCGGCAACGACCAGGCCGCCGCTGAGGAAGTCATGAGAATGAGTGATGAGATCAAGCGGCTCAGTGATGAGATGCTGGCTCGAAGGTCCGAACGGTTGGGGAGGAAGGAATCTAAATACTTAGAAGCCGCAAGAATTGATATGTCTTTGATAGACAAAATGCATCGGATCTATTCACTATCAAAACGGATCGCCAGAGAAGTTCTGCCGAAGGAATTGGCCAGAGTAGAATAATTAAGATCGCGGGATGATCAATTGCATTACCGGTGTAATTTTCCAACTGAAATTTGACAAAGCAAAGGGGTCAAGTCTGCTCTTGACTCTTGTTGGTTTTAAGCAATCCTTTGAATTGCCTGCCGCGCTCCCGATTGCGCTATAGGATGCTTTGGTAAATGAGATCGTTTTTCTTATGCAGAGGGAACAGATGCAAGAATGGGAATACAAATTAGTTAAGAGTCAAGAGCAGACTTGACCTCTTTTCTAATTCGATCATCGCAGCGGCATCCCATACTGTCCTTGGCTCATTTAATAAAATAGCGAAAACCAGCCTCAAACGTAAATTTTCGATCACCACAATGGTTGCAGTTGCCAACGCCAAAGCCCGGTTTCGCGTAGAATATATAACCGTCTCTTACGATTTTGCCGAGTTCCGGACCGACCCAGAAATCGAAATCACTTTCACTAAAATCATAGATCGGCTGAAACTCGGTCAGCAGGTAAAGCCCTGCCAGATCGAAAAAATGGAAGTCGGTGTCTTCCGGGTCTTTCATATGGGCCGG
>JASFPE010000580.1:0-3561 GCA_050116155.1 Desulfobacterales bacterium | reverse complement strand
GCAAAGCCATTTTGGTGTGTTGTTTCAATGACAATGACCTTGCTATCAGTGTGTTAAAAGAAAAAGGGGTCTATCTCTTAGATGAGATGGCGCTCAGTATAATGGAGGCGGCTTAAAATTGTTTACTTAGGTGAAACTATGAGAAATCTCAAACTTGCATCACGGGAGACGGAACATCGAACGGTAATCAATGTATCCGATGTCGAATTCGGCCAGGATTTCGTGGTGATTGCCGGCCCCTGCAGTGTTGAGAGCGAGGCGCAAACCATAGAAACCGCACATGCTGTAAAAGCTGCCGGAGCCAATATGCTGCGCGGGGGCGCCTTTAAGCCCCGCACCTCGCCATACGCCTTTCAGGGACTGGGCTTGAGCGGTCTGAAGATACTGGCCAAAGCCAGGCAGGAAACCGGACTGCCAATTGTCAGCGAAGTCATCGATCCTCGCGATGTTTCCTGGGTGGGCGAGTTTGCCGACATGCTTCAGATCGGAACCCGTAATATGCAAAATTTTTCACTCCTCAAAGAAGTCGGCAAGGCAGACCGTCCGGTATTGCTCAAGCGCGGCATGTATTCCACCCTGGAAGAGTGGCTCAATTGTGCTGAATACATTCTCAGCGAGGGCAATCCCAAGGTTATTCTTTGCGAGCGTGGAATTCGCACCTTTGAAAAATACACCCGCAACACCCTGGATCTGAGCGCCGTTCCGGCAATCAAAGAGTTAACCCATTTGCCCATCATCATTGATCCGACCCACAGCACCGGTCGCCTCAGTTTGATAGCGCCGATGAGTTTGGCCGCCGTGGCCGCCGGTGCCGACGGCCTCATCATCGAGGTGCACCACAATCCAAAGGAGGCTCTGTGCGATGCAGATCAGGCACTTACGCCAAAAATGTTTGCGGGTCTCATGGGTCGTTTAGGCCCGTTGAGATCATTTATGAATCAGCTTGAACCCGGCGGATATGGAGATCGATAAATCCTAAGGTGAAAAAATGAAACCTGAAGACATCTATAAGAAGATAGATAAAATCGACCGTGAATTGCTGGTACTCCTTCAGGAACGGATGGGCTGGGTACTACGCTCCAATAAGTTCAAGCAAACCGTCAGCGACCCTGCGGCCGAAGCGCAAATGCTGACCCGTTTTGAGCGACTCAATTTGGACCTTATGGAACGCTCCTTTACCAAGCAACTGCTTAAAACCATTATTGACGAGAGCAAGCGACTTCAACAGGAAGATCGCCAACTGGTCGCATTCCAGGGAGAACATGGCGCCTATGGTGAGGTTGCCGCCCGCAAACTTTTGCCCGGCGGGGCTTATATCCCCTGCCTGGAGTTCATCGATGTTTTCCGGGGGGTCGAGGAAGGTTACCTGGATCTCGGCGTCGTGCCGGTGGAAAACTCCCTTGAAGGTGCTGTCACCCAGGTAAACGATCTGCTCACCACCACGAGCCTGAAAGTCATCGGGGAAGTCAAGGTAGCGGTGAATCACTGCCTGCTGGCCACCGATGTGACGGATTATCGCGAAATCCGCCAGGTCTACTCTCATCCCCAGGCGCTGGCGCAATGCCGCGAATTCCTGATGCGCAACAAACTGGAGCCCCGGCCTTACTATGATACCGCCGGTGCGGCAAAAATGCTGGCCAGAGAAAACCCCAAGGCCGCAGCCGCCATCGCCAGTGCGTTAAGTGCCGAATTGTATAATCTGGAAATCATCAAAGAAGGGATTGAAGACGGTCCTTCCAACTCAACGCGTTTTCTGTTGCTATCCCGCGAGCCCTATGCAGATAAAGGAGAGAAGACATCCATCATCTTTGCCACCGCCCATGAAGCCGGCCGGCTCTTTGCCGTGCTGCAGTTATTTGCCGAAGCCGGCATCAACCTGACCCGCATCGCGTCCATGCCGCTGCGTTCCGATCCGGACAACTACAGCTTCTTCCTCGATTTTGAAGGATCTGACAAAGATGAAAACGTCATCCGGCTATTAAATCAAATGCAAGATCTCACCATCTCGATGAAAAACCTCGGCAGCTATCCCTCTGACAAGACAGGATCCTAAATGCAGACTCTTCTCACTATGAGCGTTATTATTTTTCAAGATCTTCACATCTGATATTAAACCGTCCCATCTCCTTAAATTTCATTTCTTCTATTGGAAATAAAGAAAAAAATATGATAAGAAAACTGAAAAAAGCGAGCAAGGAAAAAGCCGGTTAAAAAAGAATAAATGGAAATATGCACATGACCAAAGACATTTTCCTGTTCAGCCAGGTCATCTTTAGGGATCGATTTTTATATTTGCTCATTTTTATCTTGATGCTAATTGCAATCCAGCCCCTTGATGAAGCCATTGGTAAATTAGGCATTGTACTGGACATAATCGTATCGGCGATTTTGTTATCAGCAATCTATGTGATCAGTGGCAAAAGAATTCACATTGTTATTGGCGTGTTTCTGGCAGCTCCCCTGCTGATTTCCTTATGGACCGCTTATTTTTTCACAAATGCATGGCTCCCGATAATAGGGCTCCTGTGTGGCATAGCCTTTTTTGCATTTATTATCGTCATCATCTTAAAGTTTATCTTCAGCCAGGATGAGATCACTAAGGATTTGATCGCCGGAGCAGCGGTCGTTTATTTGCTGATGGCAATCATGTGGGCCTTCGCATACAGGGTCATTGAGATGATTCACTCTGGATCATTTTCCATAGCACAGGGCCATAGCCTTGAGCATCAATTTTCTTTTCAGTATTATAGTTTTGTCACCTTAACGACATTGGGATACGGTGACATCTTTCCCTTATCTACTGCGGCGAGAGCCTGCGCAATTCTCGAGGCTGTGATCGGTCAGCTTTACCTGGTCATCACCATCGCCTGGTTGGTGGGTGTCCAGATCTCACAATCAATGCAAAGGAAAAAATGAGGAAATTTAACATGAAGTCAAAAAAAATAATTCCCGAGGCATTCAAATGCCGGTTCGTAATGGTCGCAATTTTATTGGTGGCTTTTCAATATAGTTGTGTGAGCTCCGGCCAAATGGCGGTTGCACCGGAGAGACGTATTCCCTTGTTTGAAAGCACGCCATATGAAGGGTCCTGGGAGTCCAGCGATGTGGTTTTAGAATATCAATACGTTAAGCAGACCGACGTCATTCAACTCAGCGTCACGGGTAAGGCCAAGCGCGGATACGATCAGTTAAATGTCTGGGTGTTATTTGTTGATGCAGACGGAAAGGTTCTTGAAAAGGGAACCATATACAATTCCGGATTTCGATCCGGAACATCAAAACAGCGGCGGCATAAAGGCAAGATCGAAAAAACTTTTGAAATGCCGCTGGAAACCACCCATATCGCTTTTCAATCCTCGTGGCAACCTCGGCTCGGCAGATGATCCTTCCAATGGTTTATGTATTAATGGACGTTTGATTTAATGCGCCTTGGCCAATTCCACCATGGCCAGAAGATTTTCCAAGGGGGTGCCGGGTGCCACAGAGCAGCCCGGTGCCAGAATTTGGATTCCGTCGGCAATCGTCTGCTCGCATTCCTGCCTGACAGTATCGGTATCCTTT
>JASFPE010000579.1:0-3566 GCA_050116155.1 Desulfobacterales bacterium | reverse complement strand
CGTCCAGATATCCTCCGCAAATCGGGTATGGATTTGGATTTCCTTTTTCGTGCGGCCGAACAGACCGGAGGATTTTTCAATAACTTCGTTGAGATCCGTTGCAATAACGTGGTATTTGCCCCGGCGAGCAAAGCCGAGCAATTGTTTGGTGAGTTCGGTGCCATTTTGCACATATCGCTCGATATTTTTCGCCTTTTCGAAATTGGGATGGCTGTTTTCAATTTTTAACAGCATCAGCGAAGCATTGCCCTGGATGCCCATTAAAATGTTGTTAAAGTCATGGGCAATCCCACCGGCCAGGGTTCCAATGGACTCCATCTTCTGGGCCTGTTGCAGCTGGGTTTCCAGTTTCCGTTTTTCCTCTTCCACCCGCTTTCGCTCGGATACATCCCGCAGTACACCCCGGAACCCAATGGGCTCACCTTCTGAGTTTTTCATCAAAGAGGCGGATAGCTCAAGGGCCAGATGTCTGCCGTTTTTGTGTATCGCAGCATAATCGGTCACATTGACCGGTTCAGCAGTGGTTTTCATGTGTTCATAGAGCCGGTCGATTTTTTTAGCCGTCTGTCGGGTCGTAAAAACCTGGGTATTCATCCCTGCCAGTTCATTCCGGGAGTAACCCAGAATTTTACATAATGGATCGTTAAAGAAGGTCAGGTTGCCTTCCAGATCAATTTCAAAATAGCCTTCTTCGATACTTTCGAGGATGTTGCGGTATTTTTCTTCACTATCCCTCAGGGCTTCATCCGCCAGACGACGCTTATTAAAGGCGTACTGAAAATGAGAGCCAAAAATAATAAACAGGCACAACACCAGCAGGCGGGTCCAGGTTTCGAAAATATTCGGACCCAATAGATGTTTTATGAAATTGGCCTCCGGATCTAAAAAGAAAAACATAAAGGATTCGCAAACCCAGTAAAAGGCAGCCAGGCCAATTCCGGTCACCACCATGGAATCCATTATGCTGTTGAATTTATTAGATTTATTTATCATCATCGTTCCTTCTCACCCATCTGAACGTAGAAGGTTCAGGGTTCAGGGTTCAGGGTTAAAGGCCTTTCGAATTCGGAATGCGGAATGCGGAAATTCAAAATCTAAACACGAAACACCGAACACCAAATCCAAATTATGTTCCGCTTAACATATTAATTTTATAAGCAAAGTCGGCCTGGTGTCAATGGTTAAATCCCAAATCTCAAAGACGCAAATTTATTTAGATATCCTGTTCAACTGTTTTAATGTAATTGTGGGATACGACACTGGCCGTTTCTTCAGATTGCATTTCGCCTGAATTTTGGATATCTTATATTAATGCAACATTATTTCGATGTGAAATCATTGGCCCGGGGACCGAAATACGAAGGGGTGGTCATCGCGTTTATGGCGGTGATTGTTTTTATACTCTACGCCAAAACACTTACCGGAGCCTTTATTTTCGATGATCGAAATAATATCAGAGATAACCCCCACATTCGACTAACACAGATCACCCTGCCCGGAATCTACAGCGCGGCCCATGACAGTCCAACCCCAAATCGGCCGCTTGCCAACATCAGTTTTGCCTTAAACTATTATTTTCACGAATATAATGTGGTGGGATATCACGCGGTAAATATCATCATTCACATATTCAACGGAATGTTGCTCTATCTTTTTGTGAAGGCGACATTGGCCACGCCGGTCATTCAATCGAATGCACAAAAGTATGGATGGGTTCCGTATGTCACAGCCGTCATCTGGCTGGTGCATCCGATACAGACCCAGTCAGTAAGCTATATCGTCCAGCGCATGAATAGCATGGCGACAATGTTTTATGTCCTATCAATGCTGCTCTATGCTAGCGGTCGTATGGGTGAAGATGGGCGGAAACGCATCCTGTTGTTCACAGGGGCCGCGGTGTCGGGCGTTCTGGCCCTGGGATCCAAGGAAATTTCGGCCACCCTACCCTTTTTTATTTTTTTGTATGAATGGTTTTTTTTCAGGATTTAAAATGGAATTGGTTCAAAAAAAAGATTCCACTGGTTATCGCCATGGGGGGATTCCTGATCCTGCTATCCATCATCTATTTCAGGGGCAACCCACTGGAACAGCTTCTCGCCGGATATACAACCCACCATCTGGACATGGTCCAACGGGTGCTATCTCAATTCCGGGTCATGATATTCTATATCAGCCTCTTAATATGGCCCCATCCGGGTCGTCTCAATCTCGATCATGATTTTCAGCCGTCTTACACACTGGTGGATCCTATCAGCACCGTGTTTGCCATTGTCGCAATTCTGGCGCTGCTGGGTCTGGCGTTTTTCCTGGCCAGAAAAGAACGGCTGCTTTCATTTTGTATACTGTGGTACCTGGGCAATCTGGTCATAGAATCTTCATTCATCGGGCTCGAGCTCGCGTTTGAACATCGTAATTATTTGCCCTCGATGTTGATGGTTTTTATGGTCGTCCAGTTGAGCTTTCGATTTGTTAAACCAAAATGGCTGGCGGCGCTGATGCTGTTTGCTGTCGCCACGGTTTTTGCTTTTTGGACGGTTGAAAGAAATGATGTATGGCGGGCCCCGGAACTCATCTGGCTGGATAGCGCTGAAAAAGCGCCACAAAACCCGCGTCCATTGAATAACCTGGGGGTGGCCCTGGCCAATCAGGGCCGCTATCAGGAAGCCACCGAGCAATATCACAAAGCCTTAAGGCTCAACCCCAAATATGCCGATGCCTATGCAAATCTGGGCTACGCCCTGGCCCGGCAGGGTAAAATTGAGGACGCCATTTCTCATTTTGAAACGGCCTTAAAGATTAAGCCCAACTATCACGAAGCCCACAGCAATCTTGGTATAGCCTTAGCTATTGACGGCCGTCAACAGGAAGCCATTGCGCATTTTAGGATAGCAATCAATATAAATCCAAATTTCGCGGAAGCCCATAACAATTTAGGTGTGGCATTAATGCGCCAGAGGCAATTGCAGGCTGCCAGGATTCATTTTTCGACGGCACTTCAATTAGATCCAAATTTTGCATCGGCGCACAACAATTTGGGTATGATCCTGGTAGGCCAGGGCCATCTGGAAGAAGCCATTGTGCATTTTTCCGAAGCACTTCGTATCTATCCCGATTATGCGAGGGCACGACAGAATTTGCAAGAGGCGCGATCAAAGCAAAGAATGCGGAATGCGGAAAACAAAAAATTTCACCACAGAGACACAGAGAGCACAGAGTCCCGCCACGGCGGGATTCCCTGGGCGGGAGACGGCGCCCAGGGAAAACCATCTGCCGCTCCGCGGTAATGTTTAACGTTTTCTTCACTTCATAATTTGGGTTAAATGATTCTAATTTACCCAATTAGTGTACTAATGTTAAGGTGATTAAATTCCCGGAGGGCTGAGTTTTTTTAGCCGATCGGCATCTCGCGATCGGCTAAAAGAAAAACAACTCTGTGCACTCTGTGTCTCTGTGGTGAATGTAAAGTCTCAGGTACTCTCATGTCTTAACTTGCTCTCATGGCGGACGCGGTCCGAGGTCTGGGGTAAAAAAAGAGGGGATTCCAGATCACTTGAATCTGAAATCCC
>JASFPE010000578.1:0-3572 GCA_050116155.1 Desulfobacterales bacterium | reverse complement strand
GAGCGGCTGGAAAAAAAGCTCGAGCAATTTAATGGTAACTTAACCCGTGCGGCCGTAGAATTGGCACGAGACTGGCGAACCGATAAGTATCTCAGACGTCTGGAGGCGATTATGATTGCCGTCGATGATACCAAAATGTACTTGCTTTCCGGAAATGGAGATGTGATTGAACCGGATGAAGGGGTCATTGGTATTGGCTCCGGTGGGCAAGTGGCCCAGGCAGCCGCCATCGCGCTTCTCAACCATACAGAGCTGGATGCTGGCAGTATTGTGAAGGCTGCAATGAAAATTGCAGCATCCATATGTATTTATACCAATGACAATATAACTGTTGAGGAGATTTAGAAACGCTTTCATGATTTTATTTTGTGTTTGATTGCAAACCTAATCAAAATATTCACATAAGGAAGTGATCTAAAGTTAAAAGTGATCTAAAGTGACTAAACTTGTTGAATTCTATTATTTAATTTAAAAAGACATAGCGAAGCGATTCCTGAACTTAAGATCACTTCAAACTTTAGTTCACTTTAGGCACTTTTATGCAGGGACGGACATGATTTGATGTCATGAAACTACTAGTAATTATCTAAATACTTTCGAAAACTGGAAACGAACGATGCATAGTCTTAAACCATCTGAAACTGTTAATGAGCTTGACAAATATATTATCGGGCAAGAACGGGCGAAGCGATCCGTAGCCGTGGCACTACGAAATCGTTGGCGTCGACAGCACGTGGCGGAAGATCTTCGTGATGAAATTGCACCCAAGAATATTATCCTGATCGGTCCCACCGGGGTTGGGAAGACCGAGATCGCAAGACGTCTGTCCATCTTCACCGATTCGCCGTTTAGCAAAGTAGAAGCATCCAAATTTACAGAGGTCGGGTATGTTGGTCGTGATGTGGAATCAATGGTCAGGGATCTTGTCGAACTGACGGTCAATAAGGGCAAGAGCCATGCACAGGAGGCGGTTAAAGATAAAGCATGGCAGATCGCCGAGGAAAGAATGCTTGATCTTTTACTACCCAAATCGAATGGCCAGCCAGCCTCCAAAAGCGAGGACAACAGAGAAGTGCAGTTTGAGTTGATTACAGCAGGCAGCGATGAGCCCTCGTCAACCCGCGAAAAACTCCGCAGTATGCTTCGCGGGGGCAAGTTGGATAATCGATATGTTGACTTCGATGTTACCGATCGCAGTATGCCGATGGTGGAGATTTTTTCCAATGTCGGCATGGAGGAGATGGGAATTAACTTTAAAGATATGCTCGGTGGCATCTTCCCCAAAGGCACCAAACGGCGAAAAGTAAAAGTACCCGAGGCCATGGAGATTCTCGCACAGGAAGAAGCCCAGGGCCTCGTAGACATGGACCGGGTTGTTAAAGACGCCATTGTGAAGGTAGAACAGTCTGGAATTATTTTTCTTGACGAAATTGATAAAATTGCGGGTAATAACGCTGCGCACGGCCCCGATGTATCCCGGGAAGGTGTGCAGAGAGATCTTCTGCCCATCGTTGAAGGATCTACCGTAACGACCAAGTATGGCCCGGTCAAGACGGATCATATTCTTTTTATTGCTTCAGGTGCATTTCATATGGTGAAGCCATCGGATTTGATTCCGGAGCTGCAGGGTCGATTTCCGATTCGTGTAGAACTCAGCTCGCTTGGGCGTACAGAGTTTAAACGCATACTGACCGAACCTAAAAATGCCTTGTTGTTGCAATATATGGCACTGTTGAGAACCGAAGGTGTCGAACTTGTTTTTGAGGATGAAGCCGTTGAGGAGATTGCCAGAATTGCAGAAGAGGTCAATGATCGTACCGAAAATATTGGCGCACGCAGACTCCATACACTCATGGAGCGTTTGCTGGAAGATATCTTATTTGATGCTCCTGATATTAACGCCAAGCATCAAACCATTGACAAAAAGTATGTTCAAAGCAAACTAAAAGATATCGTTGATGACGAGGATCTCAGTCGGTATATTCTGTAATTTATAAAATTCCAGATTCCAAGCATGCCGTCAGAACTCTGGCAGGTAGGCAAATTTCATCGATTTTTTTGGTTTCAGGTGTCAGGTTTCAGGTGTCAGGACAAATAATTTAGGAATAGCGTATTTAGGAATTTAGGAATTAAAGATCGATTGAATCTATTCCGTTAATTCCTCAATGCCTAAATTCCTAAATGCCTTAATTTCTTCCAGCTTTTTCTGACACCTGAACACTGAAACCTTGTTTATGGGATAATATTTCCAATAGATGAACTCTTTACCAAGAAAGATACCAGATGCCTAGCAACGTCGCCGACATACTCATCGAAGCATTGCCATATATTCGTAAATTTAACGGCATGACCATTGTAATAAAATACGGCGGACATGCCATGGTCGATGAACAGCTTAAGCAGGATTTTGCCCGTGATATCACGTTGCTGAAATTTATTGGTTTAAATCCGGTGATCGTACACGGCGGCGGACCTCAAATAAACATTGTGCTCGATGCCATGGGCATACGATCGAAATTCGTCAAAGGCATGCGCTTAACCGACGAACCCACCATGGATGTCGTGGAAATGGTGCTTGGCGGAAAAATAAACAAGGCGATTGTGGCCCAGATTAACCAGCAAGGGGGCAAAGCGGTGGGCTTGAGCGGCAAAGATGGTGAGTTAATCAAGGCCAAGAAGTTACGCATCGTGCATCAGGAAGACCGTGATAAACCCCCGGAAATTATAGATCCCGGTCTGGTCGGGGAGGTCACTCAAATTAATCCCGGCATTATCCATACATTAACCCAGCAGGGATTTATTCCGGTTATTGCACCGGTGGGAACCGGGCAGACGGGAGAAACCTATAATATAAATGCAGATCTTGTGGCCAGTCACATTGCCATTGCCCTGAAGGCCGGACGCCTTGTATTGATCACCGATGTCGATGGCGTCTTGGATGCTTCGGGATCATTGATCAGTTCCATTGATGCGGACACCATCCGCAGGATGATAACGGAAAAGAGTATTTCCGGAGGAATGATTCCGAAAATTGAATGTGCCGTCGACGCATTGAAAAGCGGGGTAGAAAAAGTTCCCATTATCAATGGTACCAAACGTCATGCCCTGCTTCTGGAACTTTTTACCGATAGCGGAGTTGGTACGGAGGTAACGTTATGACTGCGGAATTAATGGCGCAAGCCGATCAGGTAATGGCCAAAACCTACAAAAGATTTCCGGTCGTTTTTGCCAAAGGCAGCGGTTGTTTTCTTTATGATACCGACGATCGTCGCTATACAGACTTCGTTGCCGGTATTGCGGTTTGTAACTTAGGGCATTCTCATCCGAGAATTTGCAAGGCGCTGACGAATCAGGCAAATATACTGTGGCACGTATCAAATCTTTATTATACCGTACCCCAGATCGAACTGGCCAACTGGCTGGCGGCACATAGTTTTGCCGATCGTGTGTTTTTCTGCAACAGTGGTGCCGAAGCCAATGAAGCTGCCATCAAACTGGCGCGTAGATATTTTAAACAACGCAATGAAGCAAATCGATTTCGTATCATTACCATGGAAAGGTCATTTCATGGC
>JASFPE010000577.1:0-3579 GCA_050116155.1 Desulfobacterales bacterium | reverse complement strand
CCTTCACAAATGTCCGTGTTATCGCCGGCGATCATCTGGGAATTCTTCGGCGGCAGGCCATGCTTTCGGCTCCCGGCCAATTTACTGTTCTTCCGAACCCCTTGAAGCTGAAACATTTAGCCATACGCCCCCTCCAGACAAAAGGCTATGCCGGTCCGGTGCCGGCGCGGCAAGGTGGCTCCGGTGTGGAGTTTTTTGGAGTAAGGGAGTATCGGCTGGGCGATCCGAGAAACTGGGTCAACTGGAGGTTAAGTGCACGCCATCCCCGTGGGCCTTTTACCAACCAATTCGAAATGGAGCGAATCGCCGACGTCGGTCTGATACTCGATGCCCGAAGAGTTAGCGACGTTCGGTTTGGGGAAAACGCTCTTTTTGAATATGCGGTCCAGGCTGCCGCATCGCTGGCGGAGGTATTTCTAAGCGACGGAAACCGTGTCGGACTTCTCATCTACGAGACAATTCCGAGATGGACCTTTCCGGGATATGGTAGAATCCAGCGCAAGAAGATTTTAGATGCCTTAGTCCGAGCCGAGACGGGGGAAAGCAGAGGGTTCACTACTCTGGATTATTTGCCCACCCGTTTATTTCCCCCGCGATCGCAGATCGTGATGATCAGCCCGTTGCTGCTCGGCGATGTGTCGACGCTCGTCCGGCTTCGGGCGCACGGCTACCAAATTCTTGTTGTCAGCCCCGATCCTGTTGATTTTGAATTAAAGGCGCTGGGAATTTTCGGAGCGAAAGTACCGCAGCAGCATATTGAGTCTGCGGCACGTATCGCCCGTTTGGAGCGTAAGCTGGTTTTGCGCCGACTTCGACAAGCCGACATTCAGACAGTCGATTGGAAAGTACATACCCTGCTCGGTCAATCAATCCATAGCGCCGTGGGCCGTTTACCTCACCGGTTTCGCCCTGTGTCTGGGGAGACATAATCATGATTTCGAAATTCCAACCTATCTGTATCGGGCTCGCAACCTGTTTGTTTGCACTGAGCTATGCCATGAGCCAATACCGGGCAGTCTCATTGTTGATTACCTTTCTGGGGGTTTTTTGGATGATTGGGTATTCCAAAGGCTGGAAATGGCCTGCTTCCGTGATCTTTACTCTCTTACTGGGGGCATCTGCCATCGGTATTTGGTTGAATTTGTCCCGCTGGTGTATCTTGCTCGGTGTGATCGGGGCGCTTTGTGCTTGGGATCTGGACCACTTCGCTCAGCGGATAAGGTATGCCGGGCGGGTCATGGAAAAGCGTAAACTAGAAAGACATCATATCCAACGCCTGCTTGTCGTAAGCATTTTTGGACTGCTTTGCGGTACACTCGCATTGAAGATAAAAATCGAGCTGAATTTTAGCGCAGTGTTCCTTTTTGGGCTGATCGCGGTGCTGGGTCTGCGCAGTGTTATCATCTACCTAAAAAAGGCATGACGGTTGAGGTAATATATTACGAAAAATAAAACATTTTGATATCGATTTTATACCTCAACTGCCAAATTTGTCTACCTGTACTACGGTCCGAGATTATATATTAGGCATCGCAACCCACACTTTGGCCCGATTTTAGACTTTCGGCTATATAGGGCAACATTAGGAGAGCCTATATTTTTGAGGTTTGCAAACGCAATCCATACAATATTTTAGGTTGACATTTGTACTGCATATCTATAAGCCCCTCTGAGAAAGTAGTTTGAGTTCACAGCTACAAACGCATTAACAAAGGAGGGACAGGATGAACAAGGCAGAGTTAATTGAAAAAATGGCAAAGGAGGCCAAGATACCTAAAGCTGCTGCCGGTAGAGCATTAGATTCGTTCATTGATGGTGTGACAAAAGGCTTGAAGAAAAGAAACAGCAAGGTGACTTTGGTTGGTTTTGGAACATTTCGCAATGTATATCGTAAAACCCGAAAGGGTCGCAATCCACAAACGGGGGAAAAGATTAAAATTAAAGGCAGAAATGCTGTAACTTTTAAAGCTGGCAAAACACTCAGAGAAAAAGTCTAATTCGAATTTTATCAATATGAATATTTGGGCAGTTAATTCACGATTAACTGCCCTTTTAGATTTAACAATACAGGTTCTCAATCCATCTTATCGCTTCCACGTCTGTCACCTTTCCCAAATATCGCTGTGTCATTGCCAAATGAGCATGCCTGAGGATGACCTTGCTGACGATTTCGATTGGAGTACCGGATCTGGATGCATGTGTGGCGGCATGACGCCGGAGATCATGAGGCCGCAGATTAACACCTGCCAGTTCACCCGCCTTTTTGACCATCACCCGAGCAGCATTGTAGGTAATTGGAAAAATTCGTTTCTCGGGTCCAATTCCTTTATCTTGGATATATTTTTGAAAATAATTTCATCTATCAAGTCTTTTTCAATGATTTTCCATTGCTGAGGGCGTTTTTCCCTAAATATCTTTCGCAGGATCGGTGTGTCGAAGGGATTTTTTATATCAAAGTCGATAGTGTTGCGAATGTAATTGAAAAATGCTTTGAGGCTGGAGTAGCGGTTTCGCCTGGTGGTTTGAGAGTTGCCTTCGGTGAGTCGGGTCAGAAAGGACAGAATCTCATCCGGTGTGATGGATTCTATATCTTTTTTGCCAAATTCGTCGTTGAAGCGGGTAAACAAAAATTCATAGTTTTTTATCGTGTTTTTTTTTCGAATTGGAGCTGTGATACTTTTGATACGATTCTATTGCATGTGATAATTTCATTTGAAACCTCCTTGGATTTATTGGTTGGGCTGAGGGTCCTACCATCAGATAGATTCGATTTTAGGATTGCCAAATGAAATGTGCAATAATTTTAATGGGGTTCTAAAGATTCGATGAAGGCACGAAGTCTAACAAAAATATTGGCTGAAAAAAGTGTGTATTCGTTATGGCTAATCTGCAAATTCAGAAACCACAAATGAGGCATAAGTTTTCTCTGTGTTGAATTATGGTTTAGCATCGACCAATGACACTTGCGATATCACTTTGAAACATGCATTTTTATCCAAGTTGAATCTGAGGCAAAATCCGGCTCCAAAATCGCGCCAAATTTCGTCCGATTCTTTGGATATCACAACGTTGCCTGAACCGTGGATTATCTCAATGTAGTGCGCCACGAGCGCACTTTAACATAAAGTGTGCGCAACTGCACAAAAGATGAGGGCGGGCCCCTCGGAGCCGGCTTACAGGAGCAGGCTTCAAACCACCTAAAGCTGCGTTGGTAAAGAGCCAGGGTAGTGAGCGTTTAGGAAAAGTCACGGCAAAGGATCGTGGCAGGTAGGACTCAGAGAGACGAGCGCAAGCGAACCATTCGATGAGGCGTCGAAAGATTAGGGACGAGGTCAAAACTGGGCTTCTATATTGGGTCCAGGAGAAGTTTAGGGGCAACCTGTTTACTGCCTAAGCGGCCTCCGGCGTAAAGATGGCGTGACTCTGAGTTAGGCTTTTGTGCGGAACGTGGGAACCTGTCGCTTTGATGTTAAGGGAGAAATTCAAGTGGAGATCCCACAAGAATGAGAGTACCGATGCGAAGCACAGGGGCGGAGCAACTCGTAGTAGTGCTGAAGTCTCTGTAATGGAGGTGGAGCG
>JASFPE010000576.1:0-3580 GCA_050116155.1 Desulfobacterales bacterium | reverse complement strand
TGCTCAAGCTGATCGCGTGTCACCGGTCTCCTCCAGATTCATTAAACAAACGGTTTCGTTCTTCAGGACTCAGAATAGCGAAAAGGGGATTGCTCTGGCGTAAACGATTAGCTCGTTCACTGGTTGAAGTTAAGAATCGCGACAAACGCCAAATAGAATATGATTCCAAGATATTCCGCCATTCTTCAATATCTTTAGTCGCAGATCCATGATCTTTCTTTAACATCCGCTGGACATGTTCCTTTGCTCGTCGTACGAGGGAAGCATCATGTTCAATAGCTTCAGCTAATTTACGTGACAACACCAGCATATGTTGATCCTTTTCCTTATGAGTCGAAGGTTTTGTACGCGTTTCCAGATTATGTTTGTCGGGGAATGGCATAATCCCGAATAGAAGCGTAACCTTATCAGCATTGAGATCGGGGACATCAGCTTTTGTATAACCTTTTAATTCAATGGTAATATCGAAGTTTCGTTCTACCCGATTGAGCTGTGCCCGTAGCCGATGGATATAGTTGGCTAAACGCTTGGTTTCATGCAGGACACCTATCACCAAAGGATCTCCATATTCATTGGGCATTTCTTGAATCCATGCTGAGCGCGGATAAGGTACCGGTTTCTCAAATTCCTTTTTAATTGAGTTGAGAAGCGCCTCGTACCGATTCTTTTCAGCTTGGAAAAGCTTTAATAAGGCCTTAATCAATTTATCAGAACGATTGAGTTCATAAAGATGCCTTCGGCCCCCACCAACGCGAACTACAAAACCAGATTGGAGGAGACGTTTTAATGCCTGATGTGTCCCAGGTATTGTAAGCCCAGTGCGCTCGGCGGCGTTTGGCGCGGTGATAGGCCCAGCAACATCGTTTGCCAGAACTCTCAATATGCGTACGCGGGCCTCCGTGCCCAAGAGCTCATTCAGCGGATAGCGTAAAGAATTTTGATAATAGACGACCGGTCGCATAACCTCGCAACCTCCCTTCGCGTTAATATAATTATTGATTGCAATCTCTTTATAAACTATAATTTATTTATATAAACTATAGTTAGTTTTTATAAACTATAATTTTTATATAAAAAATAACAACAATCGCAGGACAATGCAAGCCATTTGTGAAAAAAAGCTGTTCTAAGCTAAAGAAAATCTGATTCCATTGGATAAACCTCGTATAATAGGCAGGATGCATAAAATGAAACTGGATTTCCTAACCTCCTTAAATTCGTTCCGCTATTCATTCCGTTTTCATACCGTAACAACCTAAGATTGCTTCGCTTCGAGCTTCGCTCTGCGAACCATATCGCGCAAGCCGCTTGCAGTGGCAAGCGGCACTTCAGCGATTTACAGTGAATCCTGCCTGGACGAAAATCCTTTTTCATGTACCTTGACAACCTATACAGTAGTCTATATGATCCGTAACATTTTTTCGCTGACACTGAATTTTCGACTTGATGATCTTGGCCTGTGGATATACGCAATGAACATCTGACGCTCCGGGTCGCCTGCCTGGCCACATTGATGGCTGTGCTCTGGGGCGGTAACAACATCGCAATCAAGTTTTCTTTAAACGGAATCCCCCCCTTCGCGTTGGCGGGTATCCGTTTCCTTGTAGGCTCTCTTATTGTGTTGGCCTGGGTCTATATGGACCGGGTTTCCTTGAAGATGGAATCCGGCGAAAAAGGCAGCCTTGTTCTGCTGGCATTTCTTTTCACGGCCCAGATCAGTCTTCTCAATGTCGGGGTTCATCATACACTGGCCGGGCGATCTACCATTCTGATATCTACCCATCCTTTTTTCGTCGGCATATTTGCGCACATCCTGCTCTCCGGCGATCGAATGAAGCCGCTCAAAATTCTGGGGATGACACTCTCGTTTCTGGGCGTGGTGTTTATTTTCGCAGAGAGTTTCGTACTTAAGGACTTACAGTATCTGCTTGGAGATTTCCTGATACTGAGCAGTGCACTTCTTCTGGGCCTGCGATTGGTCTATATCAAACGACTGACCCAGGGCATCCATCCCGGCAGATTGCTGCTCTGGCAGGCGGCATTGAGTATCCCGATGTTTTTTCTCTTCAGCCTGATTTTCGAGGGCAACTTCGTTTACAAATGGAATACAAAAATTGCAGCCGGTATATTCTATCAGGGGGTGATCATCGCGGGTATCGGTTTTATTGTATCAACAAAACTCTACCAACGCTATGTCGCCAGCCACGTGGGGGTGTTTCATTTCGCCACACCGATTATCGGTGTTATCTTCAGCAACATCCTTTTGGGTGAAGGCATATCCTTGGGTTTGGTCGGCAGCATGATTCTGGTGGCTTTGGGCATCGCGATCGTAAATCATTCGGGATGACGGAAGGGGTGCACCTGTTTTCAGGAATAATCCACCCGCTCCCTCAATTCTTTCCCGATCTTAAAAAATGGCAACCGTTTGGATGCCACAGTGACGATCTCCCGGTTTTAGGGTTCCTGCCTTGATAGGGAAAAGAGAAATAGGAAACAGGTAAATTATACAATAAAGAAAGCAGGTTGTAGCATCTTTAAAGGTACACCTGCTTATTTTTTATGGTACGCCCCGCAGGATTCGAACCTGCGGCCTACGGACTCGAAAAGCAAGAATCTTGAAATTCAAAAATGTCGTAACTTCAACCAGTTAATTCTATTAAACTTCTTTAACAAAATTTTGGTTTCGCTTGGAAATGTTTGGAAATATTTGACCTTGACAGGCATAATTTGGGCACAATGCAATCGAATTTTACCCCCTACCTTACTCTTCACTACAACATAAACTTATCATATATATCTTTCTGATGGACAATTTGGACGATGAAGACAATGTTTACGGATAAATTCTAAAAGACAATTTAATATTTCACTCAGAAAGCCACATTGCAGCAGCCTAGCAAATTTTCGGATTTGATTAACCAATCTCCAAATATTCCATATGCTTGATGCAGGCACGAAATGTAAAATTATTAATGGCTCAAAAAAGTGTGTATTAGCCATGGCTAATCTGCAAATTCGGAAACCACAAATGAGGCATGATTTTTCCCTATGGCGGACCATGCCTTAGCATCGACCGATCGCACTTGCGATATCACTTTGAAACATGTACTTTTATCCAATTTGAATTTATGGCAAAAATCGGCCTGCAAAGTGCTCTAAATTTTATTCTGTCTATGATGATATCACAAACTTGCCCTAAACGTGTATATTCTCAATATATCAAAAGTTTGACGGCTGATATACGGAACACAACATGTACTACCCACTTTAGACGAGACTGAAGTGAAAAGAGACAAAAATCTGTAATAAGGAATGGATTGATAATGATTTGGAAGTCGAAGAAAGGAGCATGATCATGAAAAAACTACTTGTGTGGGGGGTTCTATTTGTTGCCTGGCTGGCATTGTCGTCCTCTGCTATGGCGGCTAAGACTAAGAAAATTGAGGGATTTGGCGGTGTTATTGCCAAAAAATACGAAGATTCAAAAGAGTGGTGGGCACCGGAGATGAGGCCTCCCGAGGGTGCACCGAATGTCATTATCTTTTTACTTGACGATGTCGGATTCGCTCATGTTGGCAGT
>JASFPE010000575.1:0-3586 GCA_050116155.1 Desulfobacterales bacterium | reverse complement strand
TCGAAATTGAGCTGAAAAACTTTCGTAAATACCTTCAGTATGCCAAGGAAAATTGTGTTTATTATCGGGATAGATACAAAGACATCGATCCGGAGGAAATCCGATCACTCGAAGATGTCAGAAAACTGCCGCTGATCGATAAAAAAGACCTGCGTCTGGCCCAGGAGGGAAAGGGGCCTGGCCTTTTCGGGGAGATTCTAGGGGTACAGCAGGATGATGTGACTGATTTTCGGCAGACCTCCGGCACCACCGGACGGCCCGTGTATGTGGCCGAAAGCTATGAAAGCTGGCAGTGGCGTGTGGAAGTCTGGTGCCACCTTTTGTGGATGGCGGGTTTCCGGGAAAAAGATCGCGTCTTTGTCCCCTTTGGCTATAATGTATACGTTGCCTTTTGGGAGGGCCATTATGCGGCCGAAAAACTGGGTTGTATGGTCGTTCCGGGAGGCGCCCTCGATACCAAAGGCAGAATCAACAAAATGATGGAGGTAAAGGCCACCGGCTTGCTCAACACGCCTACCTATGGACTGCATCTGGCAGAAACCGCTTCGCAGATGGGGATCGTACCCGCAGACATCGGCATAGCGCGGATGTTGTGTGCCGGCGAACCTTTGCCCCAGGCGACCCGCCAGAGGCTGGAAAAGATCTGGGGCGCAGAAGTGTACGATCATATCGGAGGGACGGAGCCCTGTGCCTGGGCCGGTATGTGTCAAGCGCGCAAGGGTTTGCATATCATGGAACCTTTTTTCCTGGCGGAAATCCTGGATATAGAAACCCTTTCCCGCGAAGTCGATGAAGGCGAGCTGGGGGTGGCGGTGGTCACCCCGTTGGGCAGGTATTCCTTTCCTTTGATCCGATTCAACACCAATGATATCGTCAGAAGAGGCCCCGATGAGTGTTCCTGCGGGAGAACATCGATGATGATATCCGAGGTTGCCGGCCGGGCCGATGATTTGTGCAAAATACGCGGGGTGCTGTTTACGCCGGTGGCCGTAGAAGAGCTTTTGAGACGGGAATTTCCTGAAATCGGTGAATTTGAGATGGCCGTGGAACGTAAGGGCATAACCGATGAGATTACCTTAAAAGTGGAGTCCTGTGAAGAATTGAGCAGCGATGTGATGGCAGAGCTTAGCGCCAGGCTTTCCGAGCGCTTAAAGATAAAAACCAATCTGCGTTTTAATATCGACTGTGTCGATACGGGCGTGTTGGAGCGCTATACGCTAAAATCCAAGAGATTTAAGGACTTGAGGAAAACAAAATGAACACTGACCCATCCAATTTGAAAGAGATGAAGGCCACCATCGACCAGATCGAACAGCTGGTCCATAAACTAAAAGCTTCAGGGGGCGGGATTCCGGTTATAGAAAAAAATGCCCGGATCATCTTGAGCGTTGTCAATGTTTTAAAGTTCGGCATTTCAGATCCTGCCGAAATACTGGATTAGTTTCGGATTATGAGGAGGTTATCAATGACGGAAGTAAAAAAGGTTAGAACCGCCTGCCGCAACTGTCATGGCGGATGCGGGGTGATCGCTTATGTAAAGGATGGCAAGGTAATCAAGGTGGAAGGGGATCCGGAATCCCCCCTCAGCCACGGCACCCTGTGCAGCAAGGGGCTGGCAATCACACAACTGGCCTACCATCCGGATCGGGTTCTGTATCCCCTGAAAAAACTCAATGGAAAATGGAAACGCATCAGCTGGGATGAGGCCCTGGATACTGTGGCCGATAGGTTCAATGCGGTTATTAAAGAGTATGGTGCAGAATCTATTGTCATCGGGCAGGGCACCGGTCGGGATTATGAGAGTCACCTTTACCGGTTTGCCAATCAGTTGGGCACCCCCAATGTCCTGACGGCAGGCCACATGTGTTATGTTTCCCGGGTCGGGGCCACTTTGATCACCTGTGGCAATTTACCGGTCACTGATTGGAACGGCAACCCCCAGTGTATCGTCATGTGGGCCTGCAACCCCCAATGGACCAACCCGGATGAACACAAAGGGGTGGATTTCTGGAGGGCTTACAAGAGAGGCGCCAAGCTCATCGTCATTGATCCGCGCAAGGGTTTTCTGGCAAAAAAGGCGGATTTGTGGCTGCAGCTTAGACCGGGAACGGATGCAGCCCTGGCCTTCGGCTTTCTGAACGTCATCATCGAAGAAGATCTTTATGACAAAGAATTTGTAGAAAACCACATCAATGGCTGGGGTGCGTTTCAAGAAAGGGTAGGGGAATATACCCTCAATCGGGTAGCCGAAATTACCTGGGTAAATAAAGAATTAATTCGCAAAGCTGCACGAATGTATGCAAAAATAAAACCGGCAAGTTTAAACTGGGGCGTACCCACGGAGCAGACCCTGAACTGCACGGACTGTACCCGTTTGCTTACCGGTTTGATGGCCGTAACCGGGAATCTGGATGCCCCCGGTGGAAACGCCTTTTTTGTACCGCCGTCGGTGCGGACGGTTTCCGAGTTTTCGCGGCATAAAGATCTTGCGCCGGACCAGCGCAAAAAGAGGCTGGGCGGCGATCAATATAAACTGGCAGCCCGGGTGGCTTTAATTACTCCCAAAGTTGCCTGGGATGCCATTTTGACCGGCAAACCGTATCCGCTCAAAGCCGGGCTGCTGGTCGGCACAAATCCCGTGATCACCCGCGCCAACGCCACAGAGGCTTATGAGGCGCTAAAGAAGCTCGATTTCCTTGCGGTTCAGGACTTCTTTCTGACCCCGACGGCGGAGCTGGCCGATATCTTTTTGCCGGCCGGTACCTGGCTTGAGCAAGACCATGTGGCCGACAACTGGAAGCGCCATGGATATACTCTGGCCAGACAGAAGGCCGTGGAGATCGGTGAGTGCTGGCAGGACCATAAAATATTTCTGGAACTCGGGAAACGCATGGGGCAAGAATGGTGGGACACGGTAGAAGATGCTCTGGATTATCTGCTCGAACCGTCCGGTTTGACTTGGGAACAGTTCAAAGAAAAAGGGTATTTAAAAGGAGAGCAAATTTATTACAAATACCGGGATAATGGATTTTCCACGCCCACGGGCAAAGTGGAACTCCACTCCACCGTTTTAGAGAAATGGGGTCATGATCCGCTTCCGAAATATACGGAAGTCCCGGAGAGTCCGGTCTCACAGCCGGATCTGGCCAAGAAGTATCCTTATATTCTCAATCCCGGCCTGCGGACACCCACATTTTTCCATTCGGCCAACCGCATGATTCCCTGGTTGCGGGAAATCAGGCCTGATCCCATTGTTGAAATACATCCTGAAATAGCGAAACAACATGGAATCGAGGAAGGTGATTGGGTCTATATCGAATCGCCCCGCGGTCGGGTCAAAGAACGTGCCAAGCTGAACGATGGTATTGATCCCCGGGTGATTGTGGCCGAACACGGCTGGTGGTATCCGGAAATCAAAGACCCCGGTCATGGCTGGGATACTTCCAATATCAACATTCTAACCGACAACTCCCATGCGTCCATGGATCCGGTCATGGGATCCACCAATCTGCGGGCGCTATTGTGCAATATTTCACTGGCTGAGAAGAATTAGGAGACCTGAAATGGAAAACATTTCTCTTGTTAT